>JAKAJY010000021.1 GCA_021824845.1 archaeon | reverse complement strand
TGGAAAAAGAAACACAATGAACTTTATTGGAAGCCCGGAACTAATTATCGCATTATCAATTGGCGGAAGATTGTCCTTCAATCCAATTACTGATGATCTGACTGCACAAGACGGAACAAAATTCAAACTGTCTCCACCGGAAATCGCACCTGATGTACCAAAGTCAGGCTTTAAGGCAGGTCTTGATGTCTACGTTGCACCGTCATCTGATCCTGACTCTGTGCAGGTTCTAATTGATCCAAACAGCACCAGATTACAAAAACTCGAGCCCTTTGCACCATGGGATGGCAAAGACTATCTGGATCTGCCAATAATGGTCAAGGCAAAGGGCAAATGCACAACTGATCATATTTCACCTGCGGGTGCCTGGCTGTCGTATCGTGGACATTTGGATAGATTGAGTGATAATCTGTTGCTTGGTGCAGTAAATGCGTTTTCTGGAGATGTGGGAAAGGGCAAAAATGTACTAACTAATTCCATAGAATCATTCCCAAGTATCGCGCGTCAATACAAGGCAAAGGGGCTAAAATGGGTAATCATAGGCGATACCAACTACGGAGAAGGAAGCAGCAGAGAACATGCCGCCCTGACCCCGAGATTTCTGGGCTGTGGAGCAGTAATTGCGAAATCATTTGCAAGAATCCATGAGACAAACCTCAAAAAGCAGGGTCTATTGGCACTGACATTTTCAAATCCTGCCGATTATGACAAGATTCAAGAAACCGACAAGCTCAGCTTTTTGGATTTGAATAAACTGGAACAAGGAAAGCCGATAAGATGCGTGATAACTCATTCCAATGGAACAAAAGAAGAGATTCTGCTATCTCACACATTCAACTCTTCACAAATTGATTGGTTCAGACAGGGATCTGCACTAAACGTTTTACGAAACAAGAACAAGTAACGTGGGGCCGACCGGAGTTGAACCGGCGATCTACAGGTCACTGCAGCTCCAAACTCACATCATCTTGTGAAATCAGTTTGGATTGTATTACTTCTGGAGCCTCTAGCGATGACTTTGTGAATCATAGTCGCCTTGCCAGGCTGGGCTACGACCCCACAGATACCAAGAATCCAGACTTGGATTTATTCTAAGTGGTGTCTTGGCAAAACCTAGATTTATTATAAATCAGAAATTTCATGAACATCATACAAATGGCAAGACCTATTCTGATAATTGCAGCATCCATACCTGTAATTCTGGCGATTATGATTGCCATACCGATGATTAGCAATCCACAGATTCCATTCTCTGCAGCAAATGCGGATGACAAAATTGCAATTGAGCTGATAAAATATGATCTAAAAAAGATCTCACTAGGAGTTACTGATAGGCTGACTCCCCAAAAATCAGAAACTCTGAGCATATCTGATGATGGCTCACTAAAGTATACACTTTCCACACCAAACTCTGAGCCCATACAGAAATCAATGACTCTGGAAAAATCGCAAATAACCAAGCTTACAGCACTAGTCAAAGAAACTGGATTTATGCAACTGCCAATTGACTCTATTCCAGCAGATGAGACCAAGACTGAATTTACAAAATTCTCACTCAAAATAACGCTGAATGGAAAAACAAAGCACATCCAGTGGCCTGAGCAAAATGCAACATCTGAGTTTATTCCACCTTTGGTATCAAACGTAGAGTTTGAGCTTGAAAAGCTAATCAACCAGACAAAGAATTGAGCGTAATCAACTATTCTCCGGTAAGCAAACCATTTTTGATGACTGGTGTGATTCTGTCCTTTATTGGCACTACAATTGGCTCGATTTGGATGATTTCATTTTTTGGAATATCGATGCCTGAACAACTTACATCGATATTTCAGATACACAGAATCCTTCAACTAAATGGATTTGTTACATTAATGATAATGGGAATTGGCTACATGATCATACCAAGAATGAGAAATCGGCTCACCCCATCCAACAAACTGGCAAAGATCTCTTATCTTTTTGTGATATGTTCTATCGGTGTTGATTTTGTAGGTAGTCTAATTTCTGATGATTATTCCAAAATTGCGACTGTACTTCGATTGATTGGGGTTTCAATATTTGGAGGGCTGATGCTTTACATGTTGCGTATAGTTCCAAAACTATTAAGAGAATCCGATTATTTCATTGCAATTTCCATCACACTGCTAATTGCATCCCAACTGGTATCGTTATTTGATGTGCAGCAAAATACATTGATTCAAAAACAAATGTGGCTATTTTTCCCAATTTTGATGATCTTTGCAATAGAATACAAGACATTGCCATCATTTCTTGGGTTTATTCGGCCAAAGAGAAAACTCGTCACCACTTCAATCATTTTGGCAGTCTTGTCTGGAATAATGGGGATTGCAGGCACAATAATTCCATCTATGCTGCTAGATATTGCGTTTAATCTTGGCATGATTTGTACAGTATCGTGTTTTGTATTGTCTTTGTACATATTTGGGGGATTTGACAATACGGAAATTCTCAAGCTCATATCTGGTGAGAAAAAGAAAAGATATCACACCATAATACTTCACACGAGAATTGCTTTTGGATTTTTGCTTGCAGGACTGCTTCTTGGAACACTACATGCCGCAAATCTGTCTATATTTGCAACATATGATCTTACCATACACTATATCTCAATAGGATTCATTGGAGTGACAATCATGTTGTATCTGCCAATCATGATTCCACCAATTCTTGAAAAATCAATTAGGTTCTTGGACTTTAATCATATTCCACTGATACTTGTACTGGTTGCACTTGCAATCCGGACGATAGGTGATGTGATTTTGAGCTCCTCATTTAATGAGCAGTTTGGTGTGATCTTTGGAATCTCCGGATTTGTCATACTGGTGGGGATGTTTTTGTTTGTGAGGATGATTCATCGAGCAATGAAAAATACCAATTCGGAATTGTCTCTTGTCTGAGTTTTAGGAGCAACAATCTGTCGCGTATTATAAATATGCAAATTCAACTATTGCTTCTATGATTCCTCTTTCTGGAGATCTGCCAAACGCAAAGGGCAGAATCAATGAAAAAATTGGCTCTTTTTCTACAATGCGAGGAACCTCAACACTAAAGCGTGGATTTGCACACATGCTAAAAAATGGTGTAGTAATGGATGTCACCACTGTAGAGCAAGCTCAAATTGCAGAAGAGGCAGGTGCAGTCTCTGTCATGGTTTTAGATAAACTACCATCCGATGTCAGAAAAGCAGGTGGCGTTGCAAGAACTGCAAGCATTCGAGTAATTGAGGAAATAATGGATGCAGTAACCATCCCAGTCATGGCAAAATGCAGAATCGGCCATGTCTATGAGGCTCGTGTATTGGAAGAGACAAACGTGGACATGATTGATGAATCAGAAGTACTAACACCCGCTGATGAAACCCATCATATCTGGAAATGGGACTTTACCACACCATTTGTAAATGGCGCAAGGTCACTTGCTGAAGCTCTGAGAAGAGTAGAGGAAGGCGCTGCAATGATTAGAACCAAGGGAGAGCCAGGAACTGGAAATGTTGCAGAAGCAGTCACACACATCAAAAAAGTAAATGATGAATTACGATTAATCAAATCAGTTTATGATTCCGGCGATCATCAGGATTTAGTAAGAATTGCACGAGAATTCAAAGTGTCATATGATCTAGTAGAACAAACTGCCAAAATCGGTCGACTACCTGTTGTGAACTTTGCAGCGGGTGGAATTGCAACTCCTGCTGATGCAGCTTATCTGATGTCGCTTGGATGTGATGGAATCTTTGTTGGCTCTGGCATATTCAAGGCAGAAGACGCAAAAGAACGTGCACGTGCAGTTGTATTGGCTACCACCTTCTGGGAAGATGCAGACAAAGTCAAAGAGGCACAGAGGATGATTGATGAGC
>JAKAJY010000084.1 GCA_021824845.1 archaeon | reverse complement strand
CCAGTCATGCTTACTTTGGTGGCAAGCGATGCGTCAATTCCAGCATTTAGTACTTGGTTGTCGGTATAGTTGGGCTTGAATAATTCGTGGCATGCCAGAGATATGACAGAAGAGATGGCACTAGAGCTTTTCAGCCCATACCCTGTTGGGATTTCCGATGTTAGTGATATTGTTATCTTGTTTTTTTCCAGCTCTTTTTTTGGTACTGCAAATTCGACTACCTTGTTGACAAGACGCGAGCTCATATTTTGATTGTCCATCTGTAATTGTATGCCTCTGCCCTCTGTGGCAGAAACTATTGCCTCCACCTTTGATGATATGCCAAGCGTTGCGCCTTTCCATGTAGCAATTGCGTTTACCAGCGAGATTGCGCCATTTACTGTTGCCTTTACCTGCATCTAGAATCCCCCAAGCAAGACTTTTTTCATTGTATCGTATGGTGCGGGAGTTTTGTGCCATATTTGAAATGCTAGTGTGGCTTGGCCTAGCAACATTTCATATCCATAAATTATTGTCGCGGAATTTTTCTTGCTTTGTGTGATGAGATCAGTGTTCATTGGCATGTAAATGATATCATACACGACGTGGCTTGAATTTATCATGTCGGTTGGGATGGGGCTTGGCTCGTTTTTCAAGCCAACTGATGTTGCGTTTATGATGAATTTGTATTTGGATACATCTATTCCTGACAGGGCGACGTGATCAGATTCTGCGCCAAGATCTGATGCAAATTTTGATAATTCTTGTGCTTTTTGTATGGTGCGGTTTGCTACTGTGATTTTTTTTGCCTTTTCCTTTGCAAATCCTGCAACTATGGCTCTTGCTGCTCCGCCTGAACCAAGAACCAAGACATCTTCTCCGGAAATTCCGATGTTTCTTTTCTTGATGGGCTCCAAAAAGCCGTCCATGTCTGTGTTGTAGCCGATAAATCTGCCATTTTCATTGGACACTGTGTTTGTAGCTCCGATCATTTTGCATTCTGGGCTAGACTCGTCCAGATATTGCATCATCTCTATTTTGTAGGGAATGGTGACATTAAACCCTGAAATTTTGATTTGGCGCAGCGACTCGATTCCCTCTTTGAGCTCCCCCCTTGGAATTCTATATGCGATGTATGTGCAGTCCAAGTTTAGCGCCTTGAACGCTGCGTTGTGAATGCTTGGAGACAAGGAATGCTCTATTGGGTCTCCAATGACTGCAAAGGTTCTAGTCATTGTTATTTTTGCAAGCTTTGCAGCGATTTAATCTCATCTAAGCTGAACTGTCCTGGAGCAACCGGCTTGCCAAGTGAAACGTATGTGTATGGGCTGCCAAGATTCATGCAAAGGATTCTTGATATTCTGCCGTAATCACCCATTGCAAATGCAATAAGTCCTGAGCTTTGTTTTTTGTACAGTGTCAGTATGGTTGCGGTGTCCTTGATTGATTTTGCAGTCGTCACTATCTTGATGTGGCTTGAGATTTTTTTCATCTGAGTGTATTTCTGGAACAGTGTTTTGATGGATGGAGTTTTTGCAAAGTCATGCCAAGATACCAGGATTGGGGTTTTTGTCTTTTTGATGTATGATGTAAGATCTTTATTCCTTGATGCGGTGGAATATTCTACATCCACAAGATATGGGTTGTACTCTGCAATTAATTTTAGAATGGATATTCGCTCTTTTTCTGATCCTTGGAATTTTCCGCCCTCTGATTTTGGGCGCAAGGTAAAGACGCATCTTTTGTGGTATTTTTTTGTCATATGCAGCGCTTTGGGGATGTCTTTGGATTCCAGAAAATCAAATCGTATTTCGGCATAATCTGATTTTATGAGTGCCTTTTTGAGCGTGGATAATACCATTGCAGGCGTGGATTCTGCAATGCTAACGCAGGTCTTGTATGTCATTTATTTTTCTAAAATGTATTCGTCTGATACTTCCATACCAAAGTGTCTACCCGTGGCGCCCTTGGCATGGACCAATACAGTATCGCCCTTTTTGAGATGGGTAACAGACACCAAGTGTCCACCTGGCCTGACAAATCTAATCGTCTCTGCATCCTGAGCTATTATGCCGCCTACCTCATCTCCTACTTGGGCCTTTATCATTAGCATTGGCCTTCGCTCTATCTTGGAGCGGCCAACGGTTGCGCGTCTTGCTTTACCGTGTGAGTTAATTACCAAAACCTCTGCACCTGTTTCTAATTCTGATAGATATTTAGTGGTGCCATCTGGGGATATTGTATAGCAGTGGACAGCACCCGCATTTACTCGGAACGGCCTTGGGGATGTAAATGAAGATCCGACTGACTCGTTGTGGACCAAAAACATAAAGTTTGATCTGGAACCAATCAACATTCCCTCACCCTTGTGCAACATTGACGCAGTATCAACGCAGACCCGCTCACCGTCACCCACCTCCTTGATGTCCGTTATCTTTGCTTCTGTTAATTCGAATGTACTGGTACCAAGATACACCATTGCCTCCCTTACCTCAGATACGGTGGCAGCCTCAAATATCACACCGTCGACTCCTATTTCCAAAATGGAGAACATCTTTCTTACCTCTTCTGGGGTGCGGGCAAGTGCAAATATCTCAGTGTGAATCTTGTGCAGCTTTGCTATGATGTTTTCAAGTGGAATTATTTTCCAGTCCATTACCTCAATTATCACAAAGTCGAGGCCCTTTTTTTCCTCGGAAAATATCTTATCGATTTCATTGTTTGATAGGACCTTGAATTTTTTTCCGGCCTTTTTTCCCTTTGGCTTTTGCGCGTCTTTTTCCAATACCACATATTTTGCCATATTTGATGGGTAAATCGAGGCTAGCTTTGATTTTGGTGGGATTGCCTTTGGGTCTACATAGACTGTTTTGATTCCTTCGGATTCCAAACCTGATAGAAACTTGGCAAGGCCTGACTTGCCAACCTTTGGCAAAATAATTAGTTCTCTAGTTTTTTGCAATTCTCTTCGCTGCTTCTTTTGCAGATTCCTTTCTGAATATTATTCCTGCTAGTGCGTCGACTATCTTGTCTGGGTTTTTGTGTGCAAAAATGTTACGGCCATATGTTACGCCTTTGGCTCCTGCCTTCATTGCGTCTTCTGTCATTTGCAGGACGTCCTCATCGGTCTTTGCCTTTGGGCCCCCAGCAATTACGACAGGCACTGGCGTGCTCTTTACTATTTTTGCAAACGAATCAATATCACCTGTGTATAGTGTTTTTACAATATCTGCCCCAAGCTCGGCGCCAATTCTTGCAACGTGGCCTACTATTTCTGGGTCGTGTGGATTCTTGACATTTTCACCCCTTGGATACATCATTGCCAGTAATGGCATGTTCCACTTGTGACACTCTGCCGCAGTCAGTCCAAGTTGCTCTAGCATCTCTGGTTCTTCCTTTCCACCAACATTGATGTGAAGCGATACTCCGTCTGCACCTAGTCGTAATGCCTCCTCTACCGTACCTGACAACATCTTTCTGTTTGGCGACATGGATAGTGAGGTGCTTGATGAGTAATGTACCAGTATTCCAATTCGTGTTGGTTTGGGTAAGGTCTTGAGAATTCCTTTGTTGATTATTACACTTGTTAGGCCTTTGGTCTCGCATTGCGCTATTACTCTGGCGGGACTCTCTAGGCCCTCAATTGGTCCACTAGAGATTCCGTGGTCCATTGGGATGCAGAGCATCTTTCCTTTGCGCAAAATTCTGTCCATTCTGATTTGAAGACCGCTGACCATGACGAATCTCGCCTGTCTACCCTAAATAAAAATAACGTGATGCCAAATTGTAATCAAGCCTAGTGAGGATTAAATAAGATAGTCAGGCCAAAAAAAGCACTTGAGCCAGATAACTGAGCAGATTCATTCCAGTCAAATCGGTGACATTTTAGAAAATGCATTACGGGGGATTAGGCCAACCAAGTCAGAGATTTTGCGACTGTTGCGATCGGATGATGTGCATTT
>JAKAJY010000197.1 GCA_021824845.1 archaeon | reverse complement strand
AATGTCACACTGCCAATTCCAAGAAAGCACGAAAAGGTAAACTGGTATTTGTATACAATATCCAGCAAAATCCGAGACAAGATATCAGCTGAGCTAAACGCAAACGACATCGGCTCCACCGTATACTATGGCACACCAGTACACAAGACTCCATATTATAATCAGAAAACAAAGCTGCCCAACACAGAATGGGCTGCAAAAAATGTCCTGTCCCTACCAGTCCAACCACTAGTCACTAGAAAACATCTAGAGACCACTGCCAGAATCATAAGAAGATTGGCATGAATTTTGGCGAGCTCGCAGGCGAGGTATGCAAGAAAGTTTTTCCAATACCTGAGGAAAAATTTGTAGGTAATCACACTAGTAATGTAGCAATCTGTACATTATCCAGCATTGATCTGCTAAAGGAAATCTCGCAATCTGGTGTGATGGAAAAAATTACAATTGCTGGGCGATTATTATCTGAGAATAAGGGAATTGATGAGCTGGTGAGATTTGTGAATCAGCAGCCCAGATTGGACACCATCATAGTGTGCGGAAAAGAAGTCATCGGTCATAGGACAGGTCATGCATTGTTTTGTCTGCACAAATTTGGCACAGATCAAAATAATCGCATCATAAATTCTGTGAGCCCGGATCCAGTTCTGTCAGTATCAAAAAAAGAAATTATTCAATTTCAAAATCAAGTAAAGCTAATTGATAGAATCGGAGAGACGCATCTTCCAAATATCATGCCGTTAATTTAGTAGCCGTTTTTTTGCCTGTTTCTATTAATCTCGTTCTTTCTTTTGTATTCTGCCAAGATGTCGTCTGGTGTGAGTTTTAGCTCCAGTGATGCCTGTACCACAAAATGCCAAATGTCGATTAATTCTTCTTTTGCTTCTTCTACATTAAATGGCGTTGGCTTTTTCCACCACTTCCAGTTTGTTGTTCGCTGTAGTTCCACTGCCTCATGAATAATGGCAGTAGATAATGCAGACACTCGTCCTTCGGCGTCCTTTGGGTATCTATCCAGATTCATCATGCCTTCGAGGCCTTTTTGCAATGAAAATATCTCGTCTAGTCGGTCCATGTTTTTCCTAAAAAAATCTTCTAGATAACCTTTCAGAAATCAATCATCGATTGGTATTTTTTGATTCTGTTTTGGATTTTTGCTTTGTTGGTTGATAATAATCCGGCCAGTCCGTATTTTTCAACTGCAAAGGATCCCAGTACATTTCCATACACTACGGACTTTTTGATTTCTGAAAGACTGGTAGTATTCTTGCTTGCCAGATATCCAATCATTGCGCCCGCAAACGAATCGCCTGCGCCTGTTGGATCCACAATATCTTCCAGAGAAAATGCAACGGATGGGAATATTACATCCTCAAAGAAAAGCAGCGAGCCGTGCTCTCCTTTTTTGATTATGACGTATTTTGCGCCCCAATCCATCATTTTTTTTGCGCACTTTATGAGATTGTGCTCTTTTGTGAGAAGCTTTGCCTCCTCATCATTAATCACTACGGCGTCAACTGAGCCAATCATCTTGATTACGGATTTTCGCTTTGAATTAATCCAAAATTCTATGGTATCGCACATTGAAAATTTCACATTGTCAAATTCCTTGATTAGTTCAGTGTTTTGGTCAGGATCATTATTTGCCAGATACACAAATTGAGATTTTTTGTATTTCTCAGGCACCACTGGACTAAATGATCCTAAGACGTTGAGCTCGGTTTTATTGGTGGTTCTAGTGGATAGTGTGTCATCATAGCTTCCATCATATCGGAATGTCTTGCCTTTTTGGACTGAGAGGCCTGAAAGATCCAGATATTTTTGTAAAACGGAGTGATATTTTTTTGGAAAGTCGGTTCCAACCACCGCAATAAGGCCGGTATCGACAAAAAAGCTAGCAGAGATTCCGGCAAATGTTGCTGCCCCGCCTAATACATCCTTGAGTACCTTGGTTGGAGTGCGTATAGTATCTAGTGCTGTTGAGCCAAATACGGTAAGCAATGTTTGTGAAGTCAGGCGTCTTGTATAAATTCCCTAGTCTGATCATAAGTTGGGTAATACGTAAACGGTACATCTATTGATGCAAACAGTAATTGGTATTTTGTAACACCGGAGATTTTGACTTCGGGATTATCTGAATCAGATACTTGGTCTCTGAGCCATGTTCCACTGGTAGTAGTCTTGCCCAGTGCCGGTAGGGTGAATGGGTCTAGCTCGCCTCCGCCAAGTGTCTTATCATTTGCAATTATTGTAAATTCTGTCTTACCTGCGCTCAAAATCAATAATGATGGATTGTCAAATTCCAGCTCCAAATTATACAGTGAGCCCTTGTCGGATTTTTCCAATAGCTTGCTCTGAGTTATTTTGGCATTGATTTGCGTTGCAGATGCGTACTGTGTGTAGCCAAATACCATTATGCTCACCAATATGATGAGTACAGCAGCTACCTTTTTTGCCATGCCTAATGATCTGAAATCGGCTTTTGTGTGAAGGAGGCAAAAAGATTGCCACTTTGTGTGTAAAAGTTTTGATCCGATCTCTAAGCTACTTTAAGCTAGTAAGATAAATGAAAAACCCACTCATTTTACTCTAAATGGCAAAGATTAGACTGCGATTTGGCGCAAACGAAGTAGAAATCGATTCACGCGACTTTTACATTGATAATGATACAGCATCTCAGGTAATTGCAGATCTGGCATTTAGATTGCAGGAAAATTCTGCCAAGGTAGTCACGGAAGAATCTGCGCTGGAAACGCCGGGAATTGCAGAGACATATCAAGCAAACCTGAACTATCTGAACATGTTACGCGATGCCGAAGTACACGAGCCAGAGTTTAGCGCGCCAAGCCCAGTAACACCGGAGGAGCTTCCAGGAAAGATTGAAGATCTAGAGGACAATGGATTCTTTTCCAAGCCACGAACGGTATCTGAAACAGTTGAACAGTTGCTTCAACACGGATGGATTGCAAGTCCTCTTGCAGTATCAAAGATTCTTGCAAAGATGGCATTCCACAAGGAACTTGCTAAGACATCAGAAGAGAAAAAGACGTTTTACTACAAGCAAGCGCCACTGCTCAACTAGAATATTTACAGATCTCACATTTCTCAAATATTGTACCATCTAGGTGATCAAAATGCGTATTGCATTGATGACAGGTGTGATGCATGTCAAAATATCCGTCGGCCTCTGTCTTGCCCACCTGGAATGATTCTAGATCTGGACTTTTGCATTTTATGCAATGGCATCCGCAATCGCACTTCACATGCTGGTGTGATAATTTTGTGTTAATAATTCTGACTCACATTATTATACCAAAATGCACAATCATATCCATTGGAGAAAAAGCGAATCATACCAATCGAAATCGATGATCATTTCAAGATGTTTGGAAAAGAGCCCTGGGAGGTTGACTATGGGGAAAAATGCCCCCTTTGTAATGTTAGAATCGATGAGTATGGGTTTTGCTCTTGCGGCTCTAGCGGCGACTGAGCCTGTTTGCATAGACTGCAACCATCATAGACACGCTCAAAACAAGAATCATTGCAAATGGAAACTCCGGCACTACGGAAACTCCTATGATCTCCATCGTTCCTGTTTCGTTTGGTTTTAGGTGTAGCCAGACCAGGTTGTCCTCGCCCATTCTCTCTTGCTTTTTGATTGGCTTGTCATTTAGGAGCACTTCGTATGGGTTCCACAGCAGATCTTGCGGAATTATCAATGTGACAAACTGATTTGCCTCATCTACCTCAAAGCTGAGCTTTTTGTTTGGTTGGTCAAGCTTTAGTGAAATGTCTTGCTGAGTTATTACTTTGACATCAAATTTTTTGTCCTCCCATTGGATTGTCTCTGTTATTATGGTTGGTTCTAGCTCATACTGCAACATCACTTGGCATCCATGGCACCTAAAGCCTTCTTGGTCTTTAAGATCCACCAAGTTGCCATTGACATAGA
>JAKAJY010000168.1 GCA_021824845.1 archaeon | reverse complement strand
AGAAGAGGGTGGATTGGAATCGTACTTTGAGGGAATAGAACACCACTTGGCAGAGGTCAAAGAGACATATGCCGATAGCAATTCAGATGCGGCACTAGCCCATGCAACCAAGGCATACTTGGACAACTATGAATTCCTAGAGGCACCAATTGCAGAGCAGGACAAAGAACTCATGGAAGAAATCGAGATCATGATGCGAGAGGAACTCCGCGACATGATAAAGGCAGGTGCTCCAGCGGATGAAATCAACTCACAAGTTGATGCCATCTTAGAAAAACTGGAAACCGCAGAAAGCCTACTCCCAATGGAAGAACATGAGGAAGAAGAACACGATGAAGAGCACGTAGTCATGGCACCACTAAAGCAGATTGACTCTGGTGTAGCACCAGAAGAAGTCGAATGTGGCAATATGATGGAACTAATCATAAAATCATCTACCGGCTCACCGGCATGTGTCAAATCAGCAACTGCAGAAAGACTAGTACAACTTGGCTGGGGAACCAGACAACAATAATTTCTCTTTTTTAATTTATTTTTTGAGCGGTGCGCCCTTGCACAAGACCTTGCCCATTACCCTGCTTTGGAAATTAGGACACACAAAGCACTGGATGAATCCGGCCTCTGCTTTTATGACTGGGCAATCGACATATTCTTGCTTCATTCGCTTGAGCATCTTTGGGCTGACTCCTTTGAGCTTGAGCTTACCCTTATCATCCATCATTCCGGATGCTTTTAGCTCGGATTTGATCTCATCGCCAAGCTTTTGAGTTTTTTCAGCTACTTTGACCTCAACTTCGTATTTGTGTTCAAGCTCATCCATTGACTGCAGTTTTGTGTACCATGATTTAACACTAACGTTTGCGATCATGCAACTGACTTCAACTTTTATATTGATAGGTTTTCGTGCAAAAAACAGAAAAAATTGCTTGCCATTTTTGATGTGGAAGGAGTTCTATTTGATGCAGAATACCTGCCGATTCTTGCCGAAAAAATAAACAAGCAAGACGAAATCTGGGCAATCACCAAAAAAGGAATCCAAGGTTTGATAAACTGGGAGGATGGCCTGAGAACTCGAGTCGAGGCACTAAGGGGTCTGAGCTACGAGACCTGCAAGGAAGTAGCAGACGAATTGCCAATCATGACTGGCGCAAAAGAAACATGCCGAGTGCTCAAGGCAGCGGGATGGAAGATAATGGCAGTATCTGGCGGATTTACAATAATGACTGACAGACTAAAAGAAGAGCTGGGATTGGATTATGTTTATTCAAACGAACTATTATTCAAGGACGGAAAGTTAGATGGCGTCAATATTCATGTAACCTCGGACAAGGCAAAGTCTGCCCGAGTCAAAATAGCAGAATGGAAGGAAAAAAAGGATGACATTGTGGTTACAGTGGATGGCGCAAATGATCTGACGCTGTTTGATATTTGTGGATTGGGTGTTGCGTTTAGGGCACAGGACATTGTAAAAGACAAGGCAAATGTTACTATAGAAGAAAAGAATCTCACCAACCTAATTCCAATTATCAACAAAAAGTATAATCTTGATTTGGAATTACAGACCATCGCGTAATTCCAAAATCATACTCTATGCATACTGAAATGTATCAAATGTGTCTGGCTTGAAGCCCCTTCTGTTTGCCTGGAGATAGCGGTCTAGCTTTTCTAGCTGAACGCAAATTGGCGAATCTGTCTTGGCATGACCATAGATTTGCTCTTGGACCTGCTGAAGGGATTCTTCGTTTAGGTTTGCTGGCATCATGTAGGGTGTATAGATGTGGGATCATCTAAGGATCTTGGAAAATTATTTGTTTGAATCAAACGCACTCGGTACAAAACTAGAAGTTAAATTAGAATCACCATAACTCACACCATGTCGCTCCAAATCATCCCAGTGTCAATAAAAAAGGAAATTCAAAAAGGTGATGATTTGGTGGAGATTTTTACCTCTGCATTCAAAGATATTCAGGATGGCGATATCATAGTGATTGCCCAGAAAGTAATCTCAAAGCAGGAAGGGCGCCAAGTCGAGCTATCTCAGGTCATTCCATCCATGCTGTCGGTAGGACTGGCATCAGAGTATAAGCGTGACCCAAAACTAATTGAGGTCATTCTATCTGAGGCAAACAGAATAGTTCGATTGGAATCTGGCATCATAATAACTGAAACAAAACACGGCTTTGTCTGCGCAAATTCTGGCGTCGATGAAAGCAATCTCAAGCCGGGCTTTGCAACAATGCTACCACAAAATCCTGACAAATCCGCATCCGACTTTGCACAGGGAATTATGGAAAAATCACACAAAAAAATCGCAGTCATAATATCTGATACGTTTGGCAGGCCATTCAGGGAAGGCCAGACAAACGTCGCAATAGGTGTTTTTGGCATTTCCCCAATTGAGAACTATGAGGGCAAAAAGGACACCTATGGCAGAACCTTACGAGTCACCGCAATTGCGCAAATTGATGAGTTATGTGGGGCAGCAGAACTAGTAATGAAAAAGACTGCAAACTGTCCCTTTGCAGTAATTAGGAATTATTCATTTGAATCTTCATTTGATACAATACAACAAATCATACGATCAAAACAAACCGACTTATTCCGATAATCCAACAAAAGATTATAATCATTGCACTAAAAATTTGAGTTGATTTGGGGTACATCAAAGCAGAACTACACTGTCATAACTCATTTTCAAACTTTCATGTGGGTGAAGACGATGCGCCATATGATTGCGATATCACCATACCACAGCAGCTAGATCGGGCGCATGCGTTAGGCCTTGAGGCAATCTTTGTTACAAATCACAACACTCTGGATGGTTATGCGCAAATCTTACAATACAAAAACGATCATGCCAAGTACAAAAAAATCCAAGTTTTTCAGGCAGAAGAAATCACAACCGACACTGGAGCACATGTAATAGCATACGGAATTCACAAGGAGATCAAGGCAGGACTGTCTCTAGATCAGATAGTGGATGAAATAAGAAAACAGGATGCAATTTCGTGCGCACCCCACCCATTCAGCTTACTTGATGCACTAAGGGACGAGGCAAAAAAATGTGATATGATAGAGGTCTTTAACAGCAATAATGTCGATGTCATATCAAACGCCAAAGCAACACAATTTTCAATCCAGCACAACAAAGTTGGTGTTGCGGGCAGTGACTCGCACGTATTATCTACACTGGGACGATGCATCAACATCATAGAATCCGAGAACACCTTGGATGATGCCTTGTATGCAATGAGACACGGTAAACTATCAATTCACCAAACCGGATATGCAAGAGAGCAAGAAACGTTAGAGCACATCAAATACAAAATAAACAACTCTAAAGACTATCTAGCAGAATACATCCGAGAACATTATCCAAATTCACAGTGGATGATGTCGTTATTGCTAAAAATGTACGACCTAAACCAGAACAGCTACATGTGGTCCATTCTCTACAAGCTTGCAGTGTTTCTAATGAAGAGAATCTCAAATAAAATCAACACTCAAGGATGTGATGCATCAAAACTCCATGACAGAAACTTGGCAACAATGCTAAGAATGGCAATCTAATACAGAATCTTTATCAATCATTAACCATCTGTTTATCCAATGGAAGTTCAACAAGCAGCTGAGAGACTAATGTCTCTTAGCCCATCAATCCGAGTTGTAACTATCTGTGATCTGAATGGAAAAGTGCTCTTTACAGAGCGCTCACGTCGCGTCAAATTGCTTCTCTCAAAACAGGAAAGCAAAATGTCACTGCAATCTGCAGCCCGTGCATGGAAGGTACGAAAAAAGCTAGAACGCAAGCTTGGCGCATGCAAGTATGTGGTGGCAGAATATGGTAATGTGAAAAGAATTACGATGCCTGCAGGAAGGAATCATCTGTTCTTTATCACAACAACTTCTGCGTACGATCACAAAAAAGTAGTAAATAAGGTAAGGACTTTTAGATAAGAG
>JAKAJY010000011.1 GCA_021824845.1 archaeon | reverse complement strand
TTTAGTCGTTCCAGTTTCTTCGGTAATGAGCATTTTCTTGCCTGCCACAGTGGTTAGCTGGCCAGAGACATCTTTTTCCTTAATGTATAAAACATATTTACCAACTTTGAGATTTGAGAAATTGGCCGTGCCTTTGAGTGTCACGGGAGACTCGGCAACTTTGTTCGTTTTGGAATCATATAGCTGCGCAACAAAGACCCCGTCTTTTTTTGACACTTTGTTTTTTGTACTATTGTATACTTCTATTGGGAATGATTTTTCGACGATCAGGGGCCATTTTGTGGTTACTTTGATGTCCTTGGCATATCCTGCTTCAATAGATATTGGAGTGTGAGTGTGTACTAGTCCTTGACCTAGTGAAATTTCTGCGTAATAATAATCTCCTTGTTTTAATGTTGGGTGAAGCCAAGTTCGAATTGTCTGGCCATTTTGTGCAGTCTCTGAATAACTCCATAGCTTTCCATCGTGTGATTTTATCGTTACTCCCGCACCAGACAGTGGAGTGTAGGTGTCTTTATAGTAAACATTCAAGAGCAACCCACCGGAGTTTCTTATTGAGATTTCTGTGTTTTTATTTTTGTCTAGATCAATAAATGCAGTTTCCGCATACATACTGTTAGCATAAACTTCGACTTTGTATCTTTGACCAAGAGGTAATGAGGACAGGGTAAACGGATTATTTTGCAGCGCTGTGATTTCTTGCATTGGTGTCTTGTCATCGTTTTTGTAGACTTTGATTGTGATTCCTTCGGGAGATACTCTTTCATTTTTATCATTTTTGATATAAACATCCAAAGTGCCTGTTTTCTCTTCACCAAATACAGGGATAGTCACTATAAAAAAGAGTGCCAGAACGCCAAAAATCATATGCATGTTCGTCATTGCCTTACCCTCTTTGCGCTAGTCCATTTTGCCTTTAGTCCAACTAGCTCCTCCAGCGTTGCCTTAAGTTGCATAAAGTCTATGATTTGCTTATAGCCCAATACCAAAAAGACCGAATATAGGATCATTCGCTTATCGTCACCATCCATCCTTATTGCCATTGCGCTTAAAAGATATTGTAGCGTCACAAACATCGAAACGGTAAGGACAACAAAAGAATTACCAAGGATAATCTGGTAAATCGCAAACCCCCATACCATCATGCTTGTTATTGGGACTAGTATCATGTGAACCACCATGAGTGGAAATGCAAATCTGTGGAGATAGCCAAACCTCGGATTGGTCAAAATATCGGAATGTCGTCTTAACACCTGAAGATTTCCACGATACCATCTTTTTCGCTGCTTGTAAAAATCAATAAAGGTTTGTGGCGCCTGAGTATATGCAATGGACTTGTTGCTCCCCTCCACAATCATGCCAGAGCGCAAGACCTTCATGGTCGCATCAAAGTCCTCCACCAGAGTATCCTTGTGGTAGGTGCCTGCCTCGATTAGTTTCGATTTACGAAATGCTCCTAACGCTCCTGGAACAATGTAAATTGCACCAAAATAATCCAAGCCTCGTCTCATTATCTGAATCCCAGAGAGATATTCCAATGCCTGACACCAAGTTATCCAATTGACCTTGTTTCTTATTTTGACATTTCCTGCAACCGCAACCACATCTTCGTCGGCCATAGATCTTGCCAAGTACTTGAGGCCAGACTTGCTAGTAATAGTGTCCGCATCAACTATCACTATGATTTCACCAGTACAATACAACAATGCCATGTTTAACGCAGATGCCTTACCTCCATTTTCTTTGTGCAATACCTTGATACGATCCTTGTATTCCATTGCAATTGATAACGTGTCATCTTTACTGCCATCATCAACTACGATGATTTCCTTGTCAGGGTAATCGGCGTGTATTAGTGCCTCAATTGTGGTTCGGATTACTTTGTCTTCATTATATGCAGGTACAATCACACTCATTTTTGGATAGACTCTTGGCTCTTCTAGAAGAGACTCTCTGGCGATGCTACGAATTGCAAGGGGTACAAACAGCATAGTCTGCCAAAACGACAGCGTCAACATCCATACGAACAAGACTTGTATTATCGACATCGCTCCAAGATATCCATCAAATAGCATCACGCCACCAAAGACAAACGGAAGCGTCATTATGATTATTGAATATGATGATGCAGTACGGGTTCTGTAGGAATATTGTGATTTTGGATTTTTTCTGGATAGTATCTGATAAAAGGAAATAACTGCAGCAAATCCTATTGAAATAAAGCTGAGATAGCTAAACATCGAGTATGCAGCATAGAAAAGCAAACCAAAAATTGCCGTTGCCAGCACAACCAAGACAGGATCAGTCATCGATCTTGGTGTTGGCGTCATTGCTTCTTTGTATTGGATTATTTTTGGATGAATTGGTTTTTGACTTTCTGATGGCAAGGATGTCGTCGTAGGTTCTGGTGTTTTTACGGCCCTCACAACAAGCGACGATGTGGATTTTTTCATTTGTGGAGTATTGGCAATATTATATGTCTGCTCCGAGAGGATCACTGCCTTGTATGGAATATTTTGTGGTATCTTTTCATCAGAAGAAATCATCTGAGATGCCGTTACTTGTAGAGTCGATCGTGTCGTATTTTCTTTTAGGCAATCTACGTGAACCCATTTATTTTTGTGCCGTATTGATTTTTGGTCCAGTCTTAGATCAGCATTACAAAAATGGCATCTTTCCAAATTATAGTTAATCAAACGTAATTAACCTGAAATTCCATAATTGTTGTGCATTATTGTCACAATAATTGCGTATATTGATCAAGTTTGTTTAGATTTGCCCTTCAAAGGGAGTTATTTCTTTTCGAACAGACTATGAATTATCAGAATTGACACAACAAACAATACAATGCAGAAAATAGGGGCGGACTTCAGTCTCAACTGAAAAGTAGCCATATTTGCACCAGATGCAACCAGCGATTGTCTTTTGATCATAGAGTAATCCGTAACAAAAATACATGGTATCACTCAGACTGTTTTAAGCAGATCCACGACGAAGCAAAACATGTAACCGAATTTGACAAAATTGACGAATCATCATTTGTAAAGTTCAAAACATACAAAGATATACTAAAATCTGGAAAAAAAATAACGCTGATCAAGGCTGACATGTTATCAGAGCAAACATACGAAACAATTCATAGCATAAAAAAATCAAGCCTACAAGCGGTAAATACCACACCCACAGAATCAGCATCAAACATATCCGAATCGCCACGGCCAAAATTAAATAATAAAAAATGCAGTTTCTGTAAAGACGAAATTCTAATTGATGAAAAATTAATTAATGTAAAGGATGATGCATATCATTCAGTTTGCTTTACTTTGTTGGCAAGTGTACTTAACGCCTGAGTTATCTTGCCGGAATCATCGCTAATTCCAAGCTTTTTGAGCTCGTGTTTTATGGTAAGAATTGGGTCGTCTGGAATTTGCTCCTTTTTCTGCTTTTGTGAAATGTATGATAATTCTTCTTTTAGGCACTCTATTTGCTGGCGCTTTGTCTGTAGCTGATTCTTTGTTTTTTCTATGACTGATTGCTCGTGTTCTAGCCGCATCTGCATTTTGGCATAATCTTCTTCCAAATTTTTGACCAGGATGGTGGCATCAGATTCTTTGATGTATTTTGGGTTTATCTTTTCAAGATCAGGTCTGGTTTTTGATGCATCTTGGAAAAAACTCATTTCTTCTGCGAATTTTTTTTCAGCATCTAGCATTTTTTTGACATTTTTTACCTTTTCTTGCAGCAACACATTGACAAATTTTTGATACTGATGTGTGTTATTAATGTCATCTTTGAATAGCTCTGATTGTTCTTTGACTAGCTCTTGTTTTGTTTGAAATTGAGGCTTGTTTGAGAAAAAAATTGACCTGTCCGAGATATCCATTGCGTCACGGACCTCAATTTTAGAGCCAACACCCGTAATGTGCGACCATTCATCTGCCGCATCCGTGTTTTGATTATAGTGCTTCTTTAGATCTTC
>JAKAJY010000072.1 GCA_021824845.1 archaeon | reverse complement strand
AAATCTTTTGATTGATTATTATCTGGGCTTTGTCTCAAACCACCACATGAGGCGCAAGACCTTTGCCGTTGACATTGATGGCACTATAACAGAAAACGGGGGTGGCAGAATTCATTTGGGTGCGCTCAATTCTTTGCGTCACATGAAACGATTGGGGCACAATGTGATTTTGGTTTCCGGAAGATCATCAATTGAAGCTTATTTGCTTGGAGTCTTTGGCGGATTGGACACAATAGGTGTTGGAGAAAACGGCGGTTGCATCACATATGGATCCAATGACCATACTTTACTTGGTAACAAGCAACAATGTGTGGAGGCATTGGGAATAATTCGCACAAAGTTACAAGACATTAAAGAAAAACCAGTTTTTCCAAGAATGACTGAGGTCGTATTGGAGAGAACATTTGACATATCAGATGCGCAAAAAATCATCCAAAACACCACCCTTGATGTAGTTCTGGCAGATAGCCAGTATGCAATTCACATAAACTCTGCTGGTATAGACAAGACGACGGGATTCAGGGAGGTAATGAAAAAGATGGACATCAAACCAGAGGATGTAATTGCAATTGGAGATAGTGAGACGGACGTTCCGCTGTTTAAGCTGGCAAAATACAGCATCGCAGTGGGTAATGCGTTTGATGATGTCAAATCATACGCAAATATGGTAGTCTCAGCTCATGCAGGCGATGGCGTAATTGAGGCATTAGACAAATTAGCCCCAACCTTATCAGAACTATAGGTATGAGCTTTAGGATTTTGCTTGATGAGATAAGAAAGAATCTGGATGTAATCTTACAAGAACAAAAGATCTCCGAGCTTGTGTTTTCACTAGAGCCTGCAAAGGAAGGCTTTGGAGATGTCTCGTGCAATGTTGCGTTTTTGGCAGCAAAATCTCTAAAGAAAAGACCAAACGAGATAGCACAATTAATCACATCCTCGTATGAAAGATTTCTTGGCGGACTGGTCTCCAAAGTCGAGGCACATCCATCGGGTTATGTGAATTTCTATGCAGACAATGGCAAGCTGGCAAGTTTAGTAATCAAACAATCACAACAAGACGATTATGGCTCCATCAATATAGGTGCTGGAACAAAAATAACACTAGAGCACACAAGCGTCAACCCAAACAAGGCACTTCACATTGGACATGTACGAAACGTAGTGGTTGGTGATTCAATGGTTAGGATATTGCGTAAGGCTGGTTATTTCGTGCAGATTTTAAACTATATCGATGATTCTGGCTTGCAGGTGGCAGATATCTTGCTTGGTTTTACACATTTGGGATTCTCGCAAGAACCGTCGATGGGACAAAAATTTGATCATTATTGCGGAGATGAAGTCTATGTCAAGACCACAGAAAAATACCAAAGCTCACCAGAACTTCAAGAGATTCGAAACAAAATACTAAAAGAAATTGAAGAAGGCAACTCTGAGACTGCCAAATTTGCATCAAAACTAACTGCGAGGGTTTTATCTGAACAACTAAAGACGTGCTGGAGACTGGGCGCATCATATGATTGTCTGAACTTTGAGTCCGAAATAGTCCGCTCAAAGTTGTGGCCGCAAATCTTTGATAAACTAAAGCAGATGAATCTAATAAAATTCGAATCTGATGGAAAAAACAAGGACTGCTGGGTCATAATTGCAGATGGTGAAGAGGACAAGGTCTTGGTTAGAAGCAATGGGACTGCTACCTATATTGCAAAAGATATTCCATATGCAGCATGGAAGCTAGGATTGGTTGATGATCCGTTCTATTACAAAGAATACACAACACAACCCAACAACATGGTCCTGCACCAAACTACTCTGGAACCAAATAATTCCCCCAAGCGTAACTATTCCTCAGATAGAGTCATTACGGTGATTGACTCTCGGCAGGCGCGACTCCAAAACATAATCACAACTCTGATGCAAAAGTTTGGGGCAGGCAAAAAAGAATACATTCACCTCAGCTACGAATCCGTAACCCTGTCCTCGGATACTGCAAACTCGCTAGGACTGGATACTGGTGGAAAATCCGCGCAAATGTCTGGCAGAAAGGGACTGTACGTAAACGCGGACAAGATACTGGACACATTGGAGCAAAAAACCCTAGATGAGACAAAAAAGCGCAATCCGGAACTATCTGAGCAAGCATTGCACCAAATTGCGCAAAATGTAGCAGTTGCTACCCTGCGCTATGAGATGATAAAACAAGACTTGGACAAAATAATAACATTTGATACTACAAAGTCCCTTAGCCTTGAAGGAGATACTGCACCATACATCCAATATGCGTATGCTAGGGCAAGCAGAATAATAGAAAAATCAAACACGGCGCCAAACCTTGATGCGAAATATGATCTGCTAAATGATCAGCACGAACTCAACCTAGTAAAAATAATTGGCAGACTAGACTTGGCAGTGCAGGATGCCGCAAATAATCTCTCCCCCAAAGTCATTGCAAAATATTGCTATTCTCTGGCAGTCTCGTTTAATGCATTTTATGAGCATGTTCGGGTATTGGATGCTACTCCAGACTTGCTCAATGCAAGAATTTGTCTTGTTTATGCATTTCAGTCATGTCTGCAAAAAGCCTTAGCCCTGATTGGCATAGACACACCGTCTAGGATGTAGTTCGTTTGTTTTGAACAAACTAGGGAATAATATCAAAACACCACAAAAATCGTTATTCGTATGGCACAAGTATGTGATAATCATCTAGACAGCAAATGTACGGTCTGCCAGAATCTAGTGGAAATTACTGAAGGCATAGTACTGTATGACACAAAATGGTATCACCAAAGGTGCTGGGAATTAGGTGGGTTAGAATGGTCAAAGTAATAGTAGTTGATGATGATGTAGACACAGTAGAGGTATTCTGCGAATATCTGGAAATCAAGGACATTACTGTATTGGGACGTGGCTATAATGGCAAGACTGCCGTGGAGCTGTACGAAAAATATCGTCCAGATATTGCATTGCTTGATGTAATGATGCCGGAATATGACGGATTTTTCGGACTAGAAAACATCAAAAGCATCAATCCTGATGCCAAGGTGATAATGGTAACTGCGGACCTAACATTTGATACAGAGAAAAAACTAAAGGATCTAAATGCATCCGCCGTAATCTACAAACCGTATGAAATCGATAGTGTAGTTGATACAATCAACAAAGTCTACAAGCAAACCCTTACCGTAACGCAATAAACACTATATTTGTCGGATTTTGATGATATGCTATGAAAATACTAATTGCAGATGATGAACCTGATCTGCTTTCACAATATAGGACGATTCTTGAAGATCGTGATCATGACATCATAACCACACTTGATGGTGAGTCCTGCGTTTTGGAATATTCAAAAGCCATGGCACAAAATCACGAAAATCCATTTGATGCCGTAGTGTTGGATTACTCGATGCCGAAATTAAACGGACTGCAGACAGCAAAAGAAATTCTGGGATTAAACCCGTCACAAAGAATTATTTTTGCGTCTGCATATGTGCAAGAGACACTAGTCGATTCAATCAAAAATTTAAAACAGATTGTAGAGCTATTGCAAAAACCATTCTCACTGCAAGCTTTGGTTGATACCATTGAGGACAAAGACATCTATGAAGAATTGGCCAAGCTAAACGTAAATGTGCAAAATTTGATGGACCTCAATCCAACACATGCGCAAATTCGTGACTATCTTGAGGCGTTGCGCAAGATCCAAAAGGCAAAGACCTTCTAGATAGCTTATTATTCGATTTCTCAAGTGCCAGATTATGAAGATAAAAAACAATTCTTACGTTCTGTTTTTCTATAATGATTCAAAAAAATGGCTAAACAAAATAGATCGAAAGCAATCCCTACACACTCATGTTGGTGTGATAAAACACAAGGATGCCATAGGAAAGGAATATGGCTCCAGACTCCGCACCAACAAGGACAAGTACGTCTATCTCCTGGAGCCCACAATACATGACTTTGTGATGAAAAGCCAGCATGGAACACAGATA
>JAKAJY010000022.1 GCA_021824845.1 archaeon | reverse complement strand
CCGCCTCATGAAAATGAACCGAGTCCTTTGGAACACCGTGAATCTTTGACTCGGCAGAAATCAGAGTTTCAATAGAGTTTTTTGCAAATTTGGATGCCTTGTCTGACAGTCCTATTTTTTGTGCGGTTTTTGTGATACAGTTCTGGATTTCAATTCCCTTTCTCTCGTGGTGATGTTCATCCAGTTTTAGAACCAGTGTGGTTGCGTTGACTCCATGCTTGTCTGTTTTTTTGAAATCAATTTTTTGAATTTTGGAGTGATGTAAAAAGTTCTGCGATACTTTGACACCTTCGATTATTTTGGATTTTTTTGCACCGAGATCCACCAGTCCAGACAACAACATATCACCAGAGATTCCAGCAATTTGCGGATCTATTATCAGAACCATGACATCAGGATTGTAAAAATGCATATAAATTCTGAGTTTTGTTCAAATTTTTAGAAAAATGATTCGTAATGAAAGGCGCGAATACTAGAGAACAGTCACAGAAATTGATCAATGCATATAGAATTCAAGTTCTGTTAATGATCAGATTTATGAGTGATTCCGAGTATGTTAGACATGGAAATATCCCAGTTTTATCAATACATACCTACGATCGCCATGGTCATTTGGACTCGTAGAAAACAAATAATTTCAAAAATGTTTGATTATTCAAAAACAAAAATTGGCTTTTTTATTTTTAGCCCGATAACTCTACCAGTGGCGATTTACTTCTTATGTAAGATCGTCAGTAGTGATGGATTTACGACATCATTAGAGAAATTCAAAAAACAGACAAAGATCACAGATTTTGTAAATACCCCGATAACTTAGCAGATCTAGAGTACAATAGATTTAATTATTGAACGACAAAGTCGACAAAATATGATTACAATTATCGGCTCAGGTAAAGTTGGCGGAGATGCAGCATTATTTTCAGCACTGAGACGAGTGGATGATGAAATTTTACTACTAGATGTCGTAAACGGCCTGCCACAAGGCGAGGCAATGGATCTTAACCACATGCTATCAGAGCAGGGCATCGATGTAAACATTCGAGGCTCTAATGACTATTCAGACATGAAGGGCTCAAAGGTAGTGGTTGTGGTTGCAGGCTCGGGAAGAAAGCCAGGCATGACCAGAATGGACCTGCTCAAGATCAATGCAGGAATTGTAAAAGGTGTGGTTGAAAATATCAAAAAATATGCAGACGATTCCATCATAGTTCCGGTAACAAATCCGCTGGATCCAATGGTTCACATCACATACCAAACATCAGGCTTTGATAGAAACAGAATTGTTGGGATGGGTGGAATGCTGGACTTGTCCAGATTCATCCAGTTCATCCATGAGGCAATAGGACATTCCCGCGAATCCATCAGGGCTTTGGTAATTGGAGAGCATGGAGAAAACATGTTGCCACTGCCAAGATTTTCCACAGTGTCTGGAATTCCGCTATCAAGCATGCTGCCACAAGAAAAACTAGATCAGCTGGTCCAAAACACAAAGCAAGTAGCAGCCAAAGTAATTGAGCTCAAGGGGGCAACGGTTCATGCCCCAGGAAACGCAATTTATGCAATCGTTGATGCCATCCTAAAAGACAGAAAGAAGGTCATCCCAGTTGCCACGCCACTAAACGGTGAATACGGTCAATCCAATGTATCAATCGGAGTTCCAGCGGTAATTGGAAGAAAAGGCGTCGAAAAAATAATAGAATTAGACTTGGATGCACAAGAAAAAGAAGCATTCCAAAAAGGAATCGAAAGCGTCAAGTCAGCCCTTGCCGGTGTCTGATCAGTTTTTTAAATAAAGCACGCCAAGGCACACCATGGAAATTACCGATGTTTTAGAATCGCTAAAGATTGGCAAAATATCCGTCTCTGAGGCAAAAAAACAACTTGCATTATACTCCATTGAAAAGATAGAAGATTTTGCCCAAATCGACATGGGTCGAAAGCACAGAAAGGGAATTCCCGAAGTCATATTTGCAGAACGAAAAACACCAGATGAGATAAAAAAAATAATCCAGCGAGTCTTGGAAAAATCCGACTCGGTCCTAGTATCAAGAATCCAAAAATCAGACTACACCAAAATAGTCAGATTTGTAAAATCA
Source organism: archaeon (assembly GCA_021824845.1). Taxonomy (GTDB): domain Archaea; phylum Thermoproteota; class Nitrososphaeria; order Nitrososphaerales; family Nitrosopumilaceae; genus Nitrosotenuis. The sequence continues at coordinate 1,909 of JAKAJY010000022.1, read as the reverse complement.
AAAAAACTCAGAATCAAGGACGGTAAAAACACAACCACTCTGCTAATTCACAAGAACACGCTCAAAAGTACGGGTGGAACCGTAGGAATTGTGACTGCTGGAACATCAGACATTGGAGTCGCAGAAGAGACAAGGCTCACTTGCGAGGCAATGCACTGCCATACCATTACCAGCTATGATGCAGGAATTGCGGGATTGCACAGACTATTTCCAATTATTAAAAAATTCATCGAACAAGATGTTGATGTTATAGTGGTGGCTGCCGGAATGGAGGGAGCTTTGGCATCAGTAGTCTCATCTTTGGTTAATGTGCCAGTGATTGGCCTGCCAACATCTGTAGGATATGGTTATGGAGAAAAAGGAGTTGCAGCACTAGCATCAATGCTTCAGAGCTGCTCACTAGGATTGTCTGTGGTAAATATCGACAATGGTATTGGAGCTGGTGCGGTTGCAGCAAACATTGCAAATCGGGCTAGACGTCAATAATTCCAAGATTAGTTAGCTCAGTTCCAATTCCAAATCCAATCAGGGCAATTCCTGTTCCAAGGCCTGCCATTTCCAAGCCACCCTTTATGATGTTGGTGCGGGCAAGCTTGGACTTTACTGCGCCAACTGCAAATGATGTTGACAGGCTGATTCCAACTGCAATTATTAGTGGCACATATCCATGCGCAAAGAAAAACGGAATTATAGGTAGTATGCCGCCAAGCAAAAATGCGCCAAACATTCGCAATGCACTTTTTAGCGGATTGCCAACCACATCCACATTGAGCCTTAGCTCTTCTGTTAGCATTGTGTCCAACCAGACTTTTTTGTTTGATGTGATCTTGTTTACTATCATATCTAGGTCCTTTCCCTCAAAGCCCTTTGCTTTGTAGATTTCTTCTATTTCCTGTCGCTCCACATCGGGTTTGTTTTCCATCTCCCATTCTTCGCGCGCAATCTCAGAATTGAGCAACTCGCGCTGCGCCTTTACTGCTAAATAATTCTGTACTGCCATTGCCTTGGCACCAGTAAACATACCAACAAGTGATGCTAAAATGATAATATTTGATGAAACATCCGCTCCTCCAACTCCTGCCGCTATTCCAAGTGAGGTGTTGATGCCGTCTCCGAATCCAAACACAAAATCACGAATCCCGCTTGATTCGGATAGGTGAGGCTCCATGTGTCGTGGCTCTGATACGTCCATGTTTTGGATTGATTGGTTTGTAATTTAAGTTTGCAAACCAGGTAGGAAAATAATTTATACCATATGCGAAGTCAATGTTTAGTTGGCTGGCAAACGTATTGTTCTTACTGCTGACCGCAGTCTGATGACAAATTATCGCGGAAATTTCCTTTATGGGTTCATTGCATGTGGGCCATACGAGCTCTTACCAGAATGGGTCTTTGACAAAGTTTTCTGCCCAGCAGTAGAAACAGACCCAAACACAGGTGAGGCAAAGGTTGCTCAAGTCGGACTAAGAAGAGTAGAGAGTGCATTACTCCAAGGATACAAAAGAGATGAGATCTTTGTCGCAAATCCAGACTATCTAGCAAAGTCAATCGGCCCCGACACTAAAGTAGTTGGAATTAATGTAATGGATCCACTCGGCATGGCACCAGTCACAACTACCATGTCACCTGAAAAATTATCATACGTTGCAATGAAGTTCAAGCGCATGTGTGCAGACATCATCCAATTAAAGAAAAAATATGATTTCAAAGTTGTAGTCGGCGGAAACGGAGCATGGGAGCTTGCAAAAACAGATAGAATGAAAATTCACGGAATTGATACAGTGGTGGTTGGTGAGGCAGACGAGCTTGCCCTAGATCTATTCAAGGACTTGGAGGGCGGAGATGCACCGGAATTGATGCACTGCTTTGTCAAAAACATACAAAACATTCCAGAAATCGAAGGTCCAAC
>JAKAJY010000044.1 GCA_021824845.1 archaeon | reverse complement strand
TGGTGCCTCTAGGAATTCATAATTGTCCAAGTATGCCTTGGTTGCATGGGCTAGTGCCGCATCTGAATTGCTATCGGCATATGTCTCTTTGACCTCTGCCAAGTGGTGTTCTATTCCCTCAAAGTACGATTCCAATCCACCCTCTTCTGACTCCTCGCCTAGGATTTCATCAACTTCATGTTCTATTCCACCAACAAATGTTTGCACATTCTCAATTGGTGCAATGTTTTTGATTGCTGAATCCAAGTCTGCAAAGAATTCTTCGATTTCCTCTGCTTCTTGTTCTGGAAGGTCAGATTTTATCTCGGAGAAGATTTGCTGTGCTCTCCATACAAAGGCAGATCCATCCTGATATTCAATCATCTCAGTTATGGTACCATCATTTACTGCCTCTGCATATTCTGCTCCGGCAGTCACAACTAGGGTTGAAACCAGTGCTAGTCTAAAGTTTGGATCAGAGCTGAGATCATCCCCAACGACCAGGGTTCTTGCCTCTTCAACTAGAGCCCTCATATCATCAATTGCTGCTTGTGCTTCTTCTCTTGATACGCCTACGGTTTTGTCACCAAGTTCTTTGAGTGCTGCCTCGAACTTGGAGTCAAACTCCTCATCATGCTCTTGTAGTTCTGGCTTCATGGACTCGTACAATTCTGCAATCGGATGAGTCGCGTGAACCATTGCCAACTCTGAATTTTCATCATCCAGGTTTAGCTCAAGTGCATGTAGGTGACCAAGCGTCTCTTCTAGTGCTGATGCAAACGACTCCTTTTCGGACTCGTCTGCATAGACATTAGAAAATCCTACTGCAAAAAGTATCGCCGCTAGTGCTGCAATGACTTTGTTCATGTGTGAGCAAGATAAGATATTGGATTTAAACGGACTAACCATTCTAAAATCCTAGAACATAGATTTGGGATATCTAAGAAACGCTCATTTAGTATGAGTCAAAAATTGCTATAGTTGAGCAAGGAAAGCCCCGGCATTACAGTATCAAAGAGTAAGGATTTTTCGGAATGGTACACACAAGTGGTACTAAAGGCGGAACTTGCAGACTATGCGCCAGTCAAGGGACTCATCGTACTAAGACCTGATGGTTATGCCATATGGGAATCCATCAGAGAAACACTGGATAAGAAATTCAAGTCCACTGGACATCGTAATGGGTTCTTACCTGTTTTGATTCCAGAGTCGTTGCTGGCAAAAGAATCAGACCACTTTGCTGGATTTAATCCTGAAGTATTTTGGGTAACACACTCTGGCGAGAATGAAATCGGTGACAGGCTGGCATTGCGTCCAACATCTGAAACTCTGGCATATTCAATGTATTCAAAATGGATCCAGTCATGGAGGGATTTGCCGCTAAAGATCAATTTCTGGAACACTGCATTGCGCGCCGAAATAAAAGCAACCAAGCCATTTCTGAGAACATCAGAATTTTTGTGGCAGGAAGGTCACACCGTCCATGCAACACAAGAAGAGGCGGAAAAAGAAGTCATTGATATTTTAGAGATTTACAAAAGAACAGTGCAAGAAGAACTCGCCATACCGGTTATCACCGGCAAAAAAAGTGACAAGGAAAAATTTGTTGGCGCAGTATACACCACCACCATGGAATCAATAATGCCGGATGGAAAGGCACTGCAAATGGGAACGTCTCATTTTCTTGGACAAAATTTCTCAAAACCATTTGAGGTAAGGTACCTTGATAAGAATAATGCAGAGACATTTGCATGGCAAACGTCTTGGGGCGTATCATGGAGACTGATTGGCGCAATGATCATGGTACATGGAGATGACAAGGGCCTGGTCTTACCACCAAGGGTTGCTCCAATCCAGATAGTGATAGTTCCAATTTACTATAATGACAAAGATGCGGACAGAGTAAACACAGAAGCAAACAGGGTCGAAAAACTACTCAAGGATAAAGGATTACGCGTTCACGTCGACAGACGCGACCAGCTAACGCCTGGCTTCAAGTATAATGAGTGGGAGATGCGCGGTGTTCCACTACGAATAGAGATTGGGCCAAAGGACTTGGATAAGAACAAGGTAATGTATGCGACGCGTCACATCAAGCAGAAACTAGACCTTCCAATGGACAAGATCGAATCTGAAATTGATCATATTTTGGAGAAAATACAAAATGAGATGTTCGAGTCTGCAAAAAAGATGCTCATAGACAAGACTGTCCAGACATCTGAATATTCAGAGTTTAGAGCAGCTCTAGAGAAAGGATGCTTTGTTGATGCGGGCTGGTGCGGCAAAAAGGAATGCGAGGAAAAGATCAAAGAGGACACCATGGCAGACATCAGAGTAATACCGTTTGGCGCCGGAAACTCGGGCAAGTGTGTTTATTGTAAAGGCGCTAGTATTACAAACGCAATATTTGGTCGCGCCTACTAATTGATATACTGATTTTGCATTATGATATAGTAATTGGGTACAATCCTACAAGTAGAGAATCTCAAAAAATATTATACAAAAAAGAATTTTTTTGGGAAAGAGATCTCATTAGTAAAGGCAGTCGATGATGTCTCATTTGGAATAGAAGATGGTCAGACATTAGTGCTGGCTGGTGAATCTGGCTCTGGCAAATCCACGATTGCAAAACTGATTTTGCGTGCCATACCAGCAGACTCGGGCAAAATAATCTTTGATGGTATGGAAATTACCGACAAAAAAGAGGATCTGAAAAAAATCCGAATGGGCATACAGATGGTCTACCAAGATCCGTATGATTCCATAAACCCGCAAATGAAGATCAAAGACATCATCTCAGAACCACTAGAGATTCACAAAATAGGCAACGCCAAGGAAAGATTTGAGATGGTGCGCCAGGTATTGCATGAGGTAAGGCTAGAGCCGGCAGATGATATAATGGAAAAATACCCCCACATGTTATCCGGCGGACAACGACAAAGAGTAGTTCTTGCGCGCGCCTTGGTACTAAAGCCAAAGATGATAATCGCTGATGAACCGGTTTCCATGCTGGATGTGTCCATTCGCGCAGAAATCCTAGAGTTAATGGAGGGCTTGAGGCAAAAACATCACATCTCGTTTTTGTACATAACCCATGATCTGGCAACTGCTCGATACTTTGGGCAAAAAATTGCCATTCTGCACCATGGAAAGATAATAGAGATTGGGCCAATCGATGAGGTCTTGTTCTCACCAAAGCACCAATACACGCAGGCATTGCTTGATGCAATATCGGAGCCGGATCCTGCCAATCTAACCAGAGAAAAAAGAATCCGTGTCAATTACTAACTAGGCAGTTTTGGAATCTCATCATAATCAGAGATTTTGGAAATCATTCATTGTCAGGAATTAATCCTAGTAACTCAGATTAAGCTAGCCGGTAATTGACGGCATTCGTTTGTCCTTGTATGTTACAACATGGGACACACCATTCTTTGGAAAGACACCGTAAATCAGCTTGGCCTTTTGTACAACGGAATCTTTCAAAGAAACCATGATGAACTGGTTTCCTGCCGATCGTTGCTCGATGATTTTTGCTAGTTTTTCTGAGTTTGGGGCATCCAAGTGTGCATCAACCTCATCAAACAGATAGAATACTGATGGTTTTAGCTTCTGCAAAGCAAGTACAAACACGATTGCTGCAAGTGTTTTCTCTCCGCCAGATATTGAGGTGGATTCTCTTTTTGGCTTGTTTGGGAATTGTATCAAATAGGATATGCCGGAGTTGAAAATATCATCCTCATTTTGTAATTCCAACCAGGCCTCACCACCAGTCATGGTGTGGAATGCCTCACGAATTTCCTTGTCCACCCTATCAAATGCCTCTAGGAATGTCTGGCGCTTGTCTCTGTCAATTTCCTCAATGAACCGAACTATAGCATTTCGTTCTTCTTCTAGCTCATTCTTTCTATCAGACATTGAACGATATCCAGTTGATATCTCCACAAAGGTTTGAGGGGCAGTTGCATTTAGCTTCGATGCCAGCGCGTTCACTTCGGACTCCAAAGGAGCAAGCATTGTATCGACTTCAAAT
>JAKAJY010000196.1 GCA_021824845.1 archaeon | reverse complement strand
ATTCAGAGCCCCGGTCCGGAAGTTTTCCATTGGAAGAGCCAGGAGATGAGGACGTCTTAAAGATCCAAACATTCGATTCAGAAACTACGCCGTCATATTTTCGCTGCCATGATTGAAAGTCATTTTTCTGATCAGTGATTACTTGGGTTTCATCGACAAGATTGCCTTCCTTGTCTTTTAGCTGAACTTTTTCAGAGACATCAGTAAACCACAAACTTTGATAGGAATAAACTTGGAATTGGCCTGCCTTTAGTATGGTTCCAGCAGGAAGCGTTAATGTCTTTTTTGTAACGGTAGTTGATGCAATTTTCCATCCACCAATATTCACGTCTTGTGTGGTAGGATTGAACAGCTCGACCCATTCAGATACTGACTTGGAATCATCTCCTGCTGGATTTGTGTCAATTTCATTAATCACCACATGGTCTGCCAGATCGTCTGCACCATACGATACGCCAAATACACCAATGAATAGTAAAGCTGCAAATACGCCAGCTAGGGGCAAAGTCCTCATTTTTTCTACCTAAGTAATTTGGCTCCAGATATCATTTTAGATCTAAATTGAGCAAAAGTTGAGCAAGTTGTGAATTGGGGGTGCATTTTACACAAACTTGCCTCCAATCACTAAAAAAGAGTGCGTATGATTGCTATTTGGCATCATCACAGTTTGGGCATTTTGCGCCTTCGATTTTTGCACCACAGTGAATGCAGATTCCCTCTGGAACTTCCCTTGTGATTTTGCGCTGGCGTCGGCCGACATAGACTTTGACTGCAATGTATATTCCGACTGCAAATATCACTGAATAAATCAAGGCAAGACCTGCGCCCAAAAGCCCAATCATGAAAAGCAAAATTCCTGCAATTAGAATCCACTCGCGCTTTGCACTCAATCATACCACAACCACTCTAGTCGATTAAAAATCATTAGATTAGTAAAAGTGGGATCGGCCGGATTCGAACCGACGACCTCAGGTACCCAAAACCCGAATCATACCAAGCTAGACCACGATCCCGATGTGTCTGCAGATTTTTTGCCCCAATTTAAGCTTGCATATTTTAAATAACTATTCCAGTCCAACGTTACCATTGCAAATCGATGACTACATCAAAGCAGGCAAAATAGCATCTGAGGTTCGCGAGCTTGCAAGAAAAAAAGATTGGATAGGAAAGACACTTTATGAAATCTGCGAGACTGTAGAATCTGAAATAAAGAGCCGCGGCGGAAAATGTGCATTTCCAGTAAACGCCAGCCTAAATGAAATTGCAGCTCACTATACTGCGGAGCCAAACGATCCCAAGGTCTTGAGCAGTTCTGATCTTATCAAAATAGATCTTGGAGTGCAAATCAACGGATACATTGCAGACACTGCAGTATCTGTCTCATATGATCCAGAATCTGCCATACTAGTTGATACTGCAGAAGAGGCACTAAAGGCTGCAATGTCAATGGTAAAAGAGGGAACAAAATCAAGTGACATCGGACGAACCATACAAAAAACAATAATGCAGTACAATCTCAAGCCGATTGCAAATCTTTCAGGTCATTCCTTAGAGCAATATACCATTCATGCAGGCAAATCAATTCCAAACATGTGGTCAATTGGCTCATTTTCACTCTCCACAAAGGAGGCATACGCATGCGAGCCATTCGTTACAACATCAAAGGGGTTGGGATTTGTACGAGACGGCAAGACAAAAAACATCTTTGGGTTGGTGTCCCGCAAAAAGACAAAAAACGAGAATGCAAACAAGCTAGTCGACTACATCTGGAATAATTTCAACACCCTGCCTTTTGCGCTGCGATGGCTCACAAAAGACAGTGAGGAAAAAGAGGCCAGAACACTACTTGAGGAATTGATCAAAAACAAAATAGTCCGCGCATATCCAGTACTCAATGAGGCAAACGGTCAGCGAGTAGCGCAGGCAGAACACACGTTCATTCCGACTGAAAATGGCGCAATAATCACTACTCTATAGGCTGCCCAAATATCTTTGAGATTCTACTTTGTTCTTTACAGGAACTGCATTCAGTACCTGCTGCAAAAAGACAGTCACCTTCCCTGAATTTCCTTTTTGATTCCTTGCCGCAGGATTGACATTTTTCTATGGTATATGCGATTATGGTTTTTTCTTTTTTGGAAAATATCATTGAGGAACTCCTAGTGTGTTGCCAACACCCACTACAACTATTAGATCACCAGGCTTGGTGTTTTCTCGTACGGTCTGATGGATTTGTGATTCTACCTCATCTGATTTATCGGCAATGTCTTTGCTCATCAGAGTGATTGCCTCCTTGATTGATTGCTTTATCACAATTGCATAGACTGGAATGTTGTGTTTTGTTGCCGCATCTTCTATCTGGTATCTGTCCGTTCCAATTCCACCAATTGCGGCGCCAAATCCTTGGGCTATTGTTCCAGAGATCTCGCCTTCTAGTTTTAGGCCTGCATCAACCATGATTATCACGTTTGGGTGTTTTTCTGCAACCAGTGTTTCCACGGCATCTCCCGGCCTGCCAACCGTGGCAAGCGGGCCTTCTGCCTTTAAGAGCACCAGTTTTCTGCCCTCAAATTCAGATTCTGAATATACGGTTTCCAGTGCTATTGTCTTTTTCTGGGCTCCAAGCATCATCTTACCTATTACCATTGGCCCAATTCCATCACCGATTGGCTGTCCTTGTTTTAGTGCAGAAACTGCTCCCTTTAGCGCATCTGCCTGCTCCATGATAAATGGAATCATCATTTGGAGCGGCAAAATCAGCGGGAAGTTGTTTTGTCTTTTTGCGGTAAGGTATAGGTGTCGGACTATTTTGTGCAACAGATTCAGCGACGTTACCACTTCCAGAAGATTTTGAATCTTGCTTGATTCCAGCGGCGTGATATCTTTTGCAAGCAATAACACCTGTGATCTGGTGTAATCCTCGCGCGATCGTAAAAGGTGTTTTATTTTTGGCATTATTCCGTTTGGGTCAATATCGACAGGCATTATGGTAAAGTATTCCAAGAATTGGTCGACTTTTTTTGTAACATCGCCTGACGTATTTTTCTTTTGAAGATAATCAAGTAACTCTTTTCGGGTCTCGTCTTTGTATTTTTGCAATTTCTCAATGCTCTTGTTTATCTCACTAGATGTGATGATTAGTTGTATTCTCTGCCCATAAAATACAAAGAGCACAATTGGCACGATCCAGATTATCCACATTATTGGATTTGATGAATCGCCGCCAAACAGATTATCAGTTGAGAATAATTCAGTATAGTTCAATTACATTGCAAAACTTGAGGTGCCAAATTAATGGATTTGTGTAAGGTCGATCCACAAACCATACGCAAATTTCAAAGAAATTGGCTGTCGGGTAAACAATTAGAAAGTGCTCTTTATATAGCCTAGATAAGGCAACAGGTAGCGTATGCCACAAACAAAGCCGATAGTAAGCATCGAGAACGTAGTTGCTTCTGCTTCAGTGGATCAGAAAATGGACCTCAATGAGATTACTCGTAATTTTCCAGATGTAGAGTATCATCCAGATCAATTTCCTGGCTTGGTCTTTAGACTAAAGAGTCCCAAGACTGCAACCTTGATTTTCACCTCTGGTAAGATGGTCTGCACTGGCGCAAAGTCAGAAGAGATGGCGCGAAGTGCAGTCAAGTCGGTTGTTCAAAAGCTCAGAAAGGGTGGGATCAAAGTTAAAAAAGACGCAGTGGTTGACATCCAAAACATTGTTGCATCAATCAATCTTGGTGGAAAGATTCACCTAGAGCAAGCAGCAAGAACCCTACCACGCAGTATGTACGAGCCGGAACAATTCCCAGGCCTGATTCACAGAATGCTTGATCCAAAAACCGTGATCCTGCTTTTCTCATCCGGAAAGCTAGTGTGTACAGGTGCCAAAAAAGAGCCAGACGTGTATCGCTCTGTTAACAACCTGCACTCACTATTAGAAGAAAAGAACCTAATGATCTACGACTAGATCCTTCTTTTATTTTAAGAAATAAAAAATTATTTTATTTTCG
>JAKAJY010000137.1 GCA_021824845.1 archaeon | reverse complement strand
ACCGCTCTGCCACCTCACCGACAGAAAAAAACCAAATCTGACAGAATTAAACTCTTACTTATTTGATAAATGTCTTTGATGCAAGCTTGACGTCTTCGCCGCGAATTGTTTTGCGTCCTGCGTGGTTTGACATGTCTACTGCGCTCTTGGCAATGGTAGTGGCAATCTCTTCTAGGACTCGCCTTAGCTCGTCTGCCGACTCATCACTCACCCGATCGGCTCCAGCCTTTTTTAATATCCTGTACATGGCAGACAATCCCAATTCGGATGATTTCATTCAAAATGGAATTGATTATCTTATATGATAAAGGATTATGAGCTAAAAAATTCTACACACTAATGGATTTCTGCACACTTAAGTAGGAACAAAAATCCACAAAAACGATGCTCTATGACGCACACATCCATCTATCTGATGCAGAATACCAAAATGATATCGACCTTGTCATAAACTCGATGCAAAAAACCGGCATCAAGGCATGCGCAGTATCAATGGACAATCAAACTTCAAAGACCACTCTGGAGCTGGCGCAGAAAAGCAATCACATATTGCCATTCATTGGGATTCATCCGGAGAAGGCATCTGACGATCTGGATTTGATGTTGGAGCTGATCAAACACAATGCAAACAATATTACTGGAATCGGAGAGATTGGCCTTGACAAGACATACGCCAAAAGTAATGAAGACTTTGCAAGACAAAAACTAGTTTTTACAAAACTACTAGAATCCGCAGAAAAACTATGCAAGCCCGTCTCTGTTCACTCTCGCACAACCTTAGATGAGATATTTGAGATACTTCCATCCTATAACATATCTGGATTTTTATTGCACTGGTTTGCTGGAAGCAAAAAGCAACTCCGTGTGGCAATGGATCTTGGATGCTTTGTCTCGTATGGTCCTGTCGCAGTATATTCACAGGACAAACAAGTTCTGATATCGAACACCACTCCAGACAAGATCCTAGTTGAGACTGATGGCCCAGTAAGATTTTCTCGGTGTTTTGATATGAAGTCTGCACACCCAGTGTTCATCCCAAGTGTTGTTTTTTGCGTATCAAAAATACTTGGCAAATCATATGATGAGGCTGAATTATTATTGGAAGCAAATTCAAAAAGATATCTTGGAATATAGGTATAATATACCCCCAAAATAATTCTCACCGTGGATAGAATAAAGAGACTTTCAATGGAGGTTCTCGACCAACATAAAGACAAATTCACAATTAGTTTTGCAGATAACAAAAAACTTCTAGATCAACTGGCTGTTGTGCGCTCAAAGGGGCTAAAAAACGAGATGGCAGGCTACATTACAAAGCTAATCAAGCGCGAACAGGACACAATCGAGTCCAAGGAATCTGATGTGGAAGAGGAAGAAGTTGAGGCAGAAGTAGAATCAGTCGAAGAAACCCAAGAAGCCGAGGTCCCACAAGAAATAACCATAGAATCCAGCGAAGAAGCAAGCTAAGTAATTCTAAATTGATTGTAATCAAGCTTTTAGGCGGAGCAAAAAAGTCCTTTGGTAAAGACCTAATTCAGACGGATCATGATGATATTACAATTTCACAATTATTGGAATATCTTTTGTCAATCAAACCCGCAGACACCATCACACTGGACACGAAAAATCTTCTGATTGCTGTAAATGGAGCAGATTCGTCTGCTTTGTCTGGACACGATACCCTCATACACTCTGGCGATGTTGTAAGCATAATTCCAGTGATTCATGGAGGTTCAAGATCACATCTGATGATAGGCCATATTCATGTGGAACTGTTCAATGTAAGGAATCAAAAAGGCAAAAACTATGCGTTCTTGGATCACATTAGGGCAAAATTCCCAAGCCTTGTGCTGGCCGGTTTATCATCCAAAAGTCTGGCAAGCATCTCTCATGCAAAAAAGATAGTCTCACTATCACTATACGCAAAAAAACATGGACTGATGCTCTCAAAAAAGCTTGAAACCGACATTTTGTTAAGATTTGCGGCAACTACACAGATCTCAGATGCAATCAAAACCCTGGGCATTGAACAGCAAAACGAGTTTACCATAATAGCAATTGGAAAAAAATCATCACTGGACAAGTTGTACTCTATGCTTGCGACAAATCTGACATCAATCAATTATGCCTCAAACATCATTTCAATCACAAGACGATTCAAGATATCGAAAAAACACCTGTCTGCAGTAGATTCTGAATTTCCACTGGAAGACATTCTGGCAGAAAAGGCAGCAGTCCTAGTCCTGTGAGCCGCGTTTTTCTCGCTCCACACTAAGAATGTCGGAATCTTTGAGCACCGAAATACCGGTAATTGCGCCTAAAACCTCGACTAGTATTATCCAGTCGTATTTTTCCAGTGAGACCTTATTGGGTATGCTGTTCGCAATATGAGTGATTATTTCACCAGACGAAATACTCGAGTTTCTTTTCTCTATTGTGATTCGATACGTGTCGTCTGGGCGTAGTGCTTTTACTTGTTTTTTTGCAGCGTCTATGATTTGCGTGATGTCTGTTTTTGTTATATCATACAATGGAATTGCTCTTGATGTGTAACGAATTTCCCACGGCTCATCTTCAAGTTTCTGTCGGATTTTTTTTATCACATCCAACGGATTGGCAGTTGTATTGACAGAAAGAATTCCGGAAAACTCGGTAATTGTGATTTGCGGGTTTTGATCACCACATTCCTGGATTATTGTAGTAATCTCATTTTTTGTATCGTCTTCAAAGTGTCTTGGACATGTAATGATAAGATTCACTAATCAATGCAATAATTCCAGTACATATTTAGCTTGATTGCGTACTTTTAAAAAAATTAAATAAACAAAACCACACAATACACACCATGAGTGCAGAGCCCGATCTAGAAAATGATTTTGAAGATGATTTTGATGATCTAGAAGATGAAGAAATAGAAGACGAAGACTTTGATTAGATAGTCAGCCCAAAGCTGTCGGCAAATCGATTAAACGTATTGTACGCTTGCAGGAATTCTCTGCCAGTGTGGCTTATTTTGTATTTACATGCACCATCAGAGCTTGTCTGTTCTAACAGTCCTTGGGAAACCAAAGTGCCCAGAATCTTGGATATTCTTCCATGTGAGATGTTTGCCTTTCTTATCAGATATGTGATGCTAGCTCCTTGTTCGTCTGGTAGCTCATCACGTGTTGTGGTGAGAATATCGCCAATTATTTTCATGTGTGTCCTATAGACTTGCATTTTTGAACAAAATACTGGTCGACTAATTCTTCAATATATTGGCGGGATAAAATTTTTTGACAAATAATATTGTTGGACTTGGTCTAGGCGTGAATCAGAGCTGCTCATCGAACTTTATCTTGGTTAATGGCACCTTGGTTACTGGTATGAATAAAAGAACCAGGCCTGCAATTTTTGTCGAAATTGATATTATGTTCAAAATTGACTGGGGGAATACGAAATAGTACCAACCGAGAAACTCACCAAATGCCAGTGCCCCAAGTCCTGCAGCTACAAAAATAGCGGTTTTTCGCTTGCTCTCAAAATATGACATTATTGTCTCAATTGCGCCATATACTAGCAGAATAAACGAAATGGATCTGATTATGTTTTCAATTGAGATAAATGAAATCAAAAACAATGGTGCGACGCCAATTGATCTTAGATAATTTGATTTTGGGAAAAATGATTTTATGGTGTGGGAGAATGCAATGAAAAAATATCCCAGTGTTTGTGCTGCAATGCCTAGTGTTTGAATCCACCTTTGCGGCTCACCTGTCTTGTACACGAACATGTCCAGTGTTAGCCCCAACCACATGATCATAAATCCAATTCCTATTGAAAAAAACGCAAGAGTTAGGCGAAATAGTGTTGGGCTGCCGGTATTTCTAAATCCAATGTATGATATTATACCAATTACAATTCCTACTGCAAATCCTACTAAATTCAAAATGCTTTCAAGAAAAAACTCGGCCATTTACTATAACATGCGATGTGTTGATTTTAAAACTTAGTCCCACTCATCTAGCGTTCCGGCAG
>JAKAJY010000001.1 GCA_021824845.1 archaeon | reverse complement strand
TGCAGGTACAAGCTTGTAGTTGATTTGGAGCAAATCCCCAATCGTCTTAATTGATTGATAATCCTCTGGCAGTCCCGCCTTGATCTCAGTATACTTTGGCGCAGAGCCAAACGAATGAGAAACAAGTTGTGATACTTCCAAACAATAATGATTGGTTTGTTTTACGTAATAATATTACTGAGAAAATCCTCTTTAGGCAAGGCAGGGTTTTTATCACGGTCGATTCGATTCCCCAATTACTTGTCAGCACAAGACTATAGACACATTGTAAGGATTGTCGGAAAAGACATTCCGGGAGACAAAAAGCTCTCAGTTGGCCTGACCCAAATCAAAGGTGTCGGCTATAATTTTGCCAATGCGATCATCGGAGTTTTAGGACTAAATCCAAACAGCAACATTGGATTTCTCACAGAATCTCAAGTAGAATCAATCGAAAAAACACTAAAGGACCCAGTTTCCATTAATTTCCCATCTTGGTTATTCAATAGAAGAAAGGATGTTGAGACAGGCACCACAACTCATCTTATCACATCAGATGTTGCATTTACAGTAAGAAATGACATTGAACGAGAAAAATTAGTAAACAGTTGGAGAGGATTCCGACACATGTATGGATTAAAAGTTAGAGGACAACGAACACGAACCACAGGCCGTAAGGGAGCATCAGTGGGTGTAAAGAAGGGAGGCAAAGTATTGCCTGCCGGAGCTGCCCCAGGAGCTGAAGCAGCTGCCCCAGCTGCAGGTGCTGCACCAGCTGCGGCACCAGCAAAAGGAGCTGCGCCAGCGGCAAAGCCGGCGGCCGCACCAGCTGCAAAACCAGCTGCGGCACCAAAGAAATAGAGGGAATGTGAATGGGAGATCCAAAATATCCAAGTCGAGTCTGGAGAAAACCAAAGCGTCCACTCAACTATGACTTCATGATGGAAGACCTCAACACACTTGGAACCTATGGTCTAAAGAACAAGCGAGAACTATGGAAGGCAAGAACTGAGCTATCCAGAGTGAGACATCAAGCAAGATCATTATTGGCACTCAGACAGGAAGTAAGAGAGCAAAAAGAACCAGTACTGATGAAATCGCTTGCAAGAATCGGCCTAGTAAAGGAAGACGCAACACTTGATGACGTTTTAAATTTAGAGATAAACAACCTGCTTGACCGCAGACTGCAAACAATTGTTCAGAGAAAATTTACATTCAAGACTCCATACCAAGCACGACAAGCAATTGTCCACGGCCACATTACAATCGGAGACAGAGTAATCACAGTTCCATCATATACTGTAAATGTAAAAGAGGAATCAGGCATTGAACTATCACCAAGATTCAAGATTCAAAGCTCGGCCCCACCAGTAGAGGCTGAAGTAAAGGAAGAAGCGCCGGCTGCTGAATCATAAGTAAAGCTTAATCCTAAATACCCTATTCTTCTAAATTAGTACAGAAAATGTGTTCTATTATCGGCTATTATGGAGATGGTCCGGCAGCCCCAATCTTGGTTCGCGGTTTGAAGCGAATGGAGTATAGGGGATATGACAGTGTAGGCGTTGCCACAAAATCAGATCATGACATTACACTCAAAAAAGGAGTCGGTAAAGTAGATGATGTAAACAATGCATTGCATCTAGATAATTTGCCAGGCCATATCGGCATTGGCCATACCAGGTGGGCAACACATGGAAATGTCACAGATGTCAATGCACACCCGCATCCTAGCAGCTCAGGCAAGATAGCCATAGTGCACAACGGAATAATTGAAAATTATGATGAGCTAAAAGCCGATCTGCAAAAAAGAGGCTACAACTTCAAGAGCCAAACAGATAGTGAAGTCATTGCAAATCTTTTACAGTTCAACTATGATCAATGTCACGACATAAAGCAGTCCATGATCAGAACCATGTCAAAGCTCAAAGGTCATTATGCGTTTGTTTCAATGTTTGAAAATGGAATGCTTGCAGCTGCAAGATATCATGAACCGCTAATAGTTGGAATTGGAAAAAGTGGATTTTTTCTTTCTAGCGATGTTTTGGGATTCATAGAGAAAACAGATGATGCCATCTATTTGGACAATGGTGAGTTTGTCATGCTGGACAGAATTGGAATTCAGATTTATGATTTTGAGGGAAATGCAGTAAAGCACCAAGTAACCAAGGTCTCAAAGGAATTTGCAGATGCGTACAAGGGCGACTATGCACACTTTACTCTAAAGGAGATATCGGAGCAACCAGACACCATCATACAGGCAGGTGACAAATCAGCAGATGCAATCAACACTGCAACTGACTTTATCAAACATGCAAGAAACATCTACATCACAGGCAGTGGAACCAGCTATAACGCGGCACTGGTTGCAAAATATCTCTGGCAAAAACATGCCAAGATCAAAGTCGAGCCAATCATATCCAGTGAGCTGTCATTTACGCCTGAGACAATAGACCCAAACTCTATTTTGATTGCAATATCACAAAGCGGTGAGAGTGCAGACGTACTAGAGGCGGTAAAAATTGCAAAAAAGGCAAACGCCAAAATTTTGTCAATTGTGAATATTTTGACATCATCCTTGGCCCAGGAATCTGCCGTGGTGATCGGAATGGGTTGTGGTCCAGAAATAGGAGTGGCTGCAACAAAAAGCTTTACTGCACAGCTTGGTATCATATACAAAATTACAAGAAAGCTTTGTGATGGCTGTATCAATGTAGATTCAACAAAAATTTCAGATTCTGTCGGTAAAGTATTGGCAGATCAAACAAAGATAAAGGAGATTGCAAAAGAGCTCAAAGACGTACAAGACATTTACATTTTGGGAAGAGCGGTTCACTATCCAATCGCTTTGGAATCGGCACTGAAGCTAAAAGAATTATCATACATTCATGCAGAGGGCATACCGGGAGGCGAGTTAAAGCACGGGCCACTCGCATTAATGGACTCTAGCGTTTATGTGATAATTATCAATCCAAACGATTTCACATACAATGACACACTTACCAGTGCCCGCGAAATAAAGGCACGAGGCGCCAAGATAATAGGAATCTCGGACAAACCAAGTGACGTGTATGATCACTGGATACAAATCCCAACAATTGATGACGCTCTTTATCCACTAATTGAGATAATTCCAATACAATTGTTGTCATATTATTCGGCAATAGAAAAAGACACGGACCCAGACTATCCAAGAAATCTGGCAAAATCAGTTACTGTGAAATAGTCTCAGAATATTGCTGCTCAGTCAACTCCAATAGTTTTTCTGAATCAATTCCTATCTTTAACATGGCAGCCAATGACGCACCTCCTGCACCAACTCCTTCTTTTACAAATCCATTGGCAAATGCCTTAAGACCATCTATTTTTGAGCGTCCAAGTGCCAATTTTGCTGAAAAGACTGGAATTGTGTCTATTTGTGAGACCATCTCAATGAGATTTGCGGATTTGTCATCTATGATATATGATGTGGTGGCAAGTACCACATTGTCCCTGTTATATCCAGTTATTTTACCTAATGCCAGAGCAGCTGCCATCTGTGTGCCGCCTGCCAAAATGACTTTGGTTTGGGCAGATGCAGTACTTAGAATTCCTGCAACCGTTGGAATCATCGGATCACCACAGTTTGCCACAACGTCAAACTCGTTTGTAGAGTCGATTCTTTTTGCAGCATCATTTGTTATTTTTTGTTTTAGCGATGTTGGATTTTCCTGCATGCTACTACTCACCATCCCATTTATACCAAGAGATGTGAGAACTGCCTGTGCAGTGGTGGTGCCACCTGGTATACTCTCGCCAATTACCAGACAATCAGTAGTTGAGCCAAGGCTTCTGCCGATCATTCTGCCATATTCAACTGCGTGAGTCACATCATCAAGCGACATTGCAGGTTCGATTGCAATGTTTCTTCCATAGGATAATCCAGTTTCAAAGCACGGCAGTTGTGGTCGGATTTTGCTTCCAGCATTTATTATTATGTTTGGAATGCTTGCAGACTCTAATGCTGTCTTTGTCAGTAAGGCAGGCGTTGGCTTGCCATCAGGTGTCATCGGTATGGCATTTATGCAAGATCGG
>JAKAJY010000119.1 GCA_021824845.1 archaeon | reverse complement strand
AGTTATGGTACTTTGGAATCTTTGTTTTGATGTTTATTTTGAATCTGGCGCCAATTCTGATGCCTCCAACATGGATTGTACTGGTGTCATTTAGGGCACTAGACCCAACATTAAATCCGCTGATATTGGCAGTGATTGGTGCAAGTGCAGCTACTCTTGGGCGGTTTGTTCTACTCAAGGCAAGCAGCTATTTTACCAAGTTTCTGAGCGATGAGCGCAAGTCCAGCTTGGACAAAATCCAGAATTTTCTACAATCAAAAAAGTTTGGTTATTTTGGTGCGTCCTTTGTGTTTGCCGCAACCCCACTTCCTGACAATATTTTGTTCATCACATATGGTTTGATGAGGGCAAAAAGCATACAGATTTACTGCGGATATTGGCTAGGGCGCTTTGCTGCATACTATGTGATGTTATCAGTAAGTGAGGCGGTCCTGACGCCATTTTTACAAATGTTTCAAGAACGCTATATCGGAGTATTGGTAGTAGATGTGGCAAGCATTGGGATGATGATTCTTTTTGCGTCCATGAACTGGAATGTGCTGATATCTGAAAAAAAGATACGCTTTGTCAAGCCACGATTCTGGAAATTATAGTGATTTTACCATTATGATATCGTCTTTGTATTTTTTGTTGTGGTAGATGCCTTTAGGAATTCTCCCAATCTCCGAAAACCCCATCTCTGTATAGATATTTTTTCCTATATTGTTGGTATCGAAGACGTACAGTTTTACCAGTCTCAGTCCGAGTCTTTTCTTTGCTTCTGCCAATGCTGTTTTGATTAGAGTGGTGCCAATACCTATGCCTCGTGCGCTTTTTACCAGTCCTATTCCCAGAGTACCAACATGCCTTGATACATCATAATTATCTCTGGTTATCTCACAACTGCCAACACAAACGCCATTCATCTCGGCTAGTATGATGACCTTTTCTTTGTTTTTGATGGACATTATGGAGTTTCTGAGCCAGAGTTTTTCCTCTTGTATGGTGACAGGCTTGGACTTGGCGATGTCTGCACCTTCCTTTACTAGAGAATTTATCATATTCATCATGTCTTGGACATCCGTTGGCTTTGGATATCTGAGAATTATGATTTTATCAAAGATCTTGTATTTTTTGAGAATCACTAGTTTTGGAAATAACACACAGCACAAAAAGCTATTTGTAGAATCATTACGCCAGCACCCAGTATGAAGTCACTTAAACCCCTACAGAATGAGATTGCAAAAATAATCCAAGCAGATCCCGCACATGACTATTCCCATATAATGAGGGTCTACAAAAATGCGAAAAAAATAGCAAAGCACGAAAAAGCTAATCAAAAACTGGTTCTTGCTGCCGTATTATTGCATGATTTAGTGCAGTTTTCAAAATCAGATCCACGCTCAAAAACTGCATCAACTGAAAGCGCTATTCTGGCACAAAAAATCCTAAAAAAACATGGCTTCTCGGAGCCAGAAATTAAGATCATAGCAGATGCAATACGTGACCATAGCTATTCGCGAGGCAAAATCCCTCAAACCATAGAAGGAAAGATACTCCAAGATGCCGACAGGCTGGATGCATTGGGTGCAATAGGAATAGCTAGGACATTTTCTGTTGGCGGCTCTGAGAAGAGGCCGATCTATAATGAATCAGACCCTTTCTGTCATGTCAGAAAACCCGATGATCATTCTTGGACCGTTGATCATTTCTATCGAAAATTGCTATTACTTGAGAAAAAGATGAACACAAAGTTTGCCAAATCCTTGGCCAAAAAAAGAACCAAACTAATGACGAAGTTTCTCTCTGATCTAAAAGACGAGATCTAACCGTAATCGACGTATCGCTTGTATCTTTTTTCAATCTCTGGGTTTTTGCCTTGGATTATCTTCTCGATTTCCTGATTGTAGCGATTTTTCATGTATGACCTTGTGTCTGAAAATTTTTCCTCATCTGGATATGATGACTCCATATTTGATAAAATGGAGAAAAACTCGACTGTTTTTTTGCGGAACTCATCCTCGCTTGGCTTTTTGATGTTGTTTGTCCTAAACCATACACATGATAAGCTTGCACCAATTACGTGCGGTAGTAGATCATACGCACGCTCTATCTCAAACCGCTCATCGTCTCTCATTTGTTTAGATTGGCTGCCATCTTTTTGGCAAAATAGGTAACTATCATGTCTGCCCCTGCCCTTTTGATAGAATACAAAATCTCCGACATGATGTCTGTCTCATTTATCCAGCCTAGCTGAGCAGCTCCCTTTACCAGCGCATATTCACCAGAAACGGAATATGCGGAAACTGGAATGTTGTGGTTTCTTTTGGCCTCTGCAATCAAGTCTAGATATGCCAATGCGGGCTTGACCATCACAATATCTACCCCCTCGGCAATGTCTGATTCTATTTCTCGCATTGCCTCGCGTGGGTTGGTAAATGGAACCTGGTAGGTTTTTCTGTCCCCAAACTGTGGTGCACAGTCTGCGGCGTCACGAAAAGGATTGTAAAATGAGGATCGGTGCTTTGCAGAGTGCGACATTATGCCAACATCCGTGAATCCATTCTCATCTAAAATATGCCTGATTGCCTTTACCTGTCCGTCCATCATTGCAGACGGTGATACTATATCGACTCCGGCCTTTGCTTGGGATAGTGCAACATTTGCCAGTGTCTCAAGACTGGTGTCATTATCTATTGTGTTTCCTCTTAGTATGCCACAATGGCCTGATGATGTATATTGACACAGACAAACGTCTGCCATTATTACCATATCGTCACCAAAGTTTTTTCTAATTTCGGATATTGCCTTTTGCACAATTCCATCATCCACAAATGCGCCACTTCCAGCATCATCTTTTTTGGCAGGTATTCCAAAGAGCATGATTGCCGGAATGTTTAGGTCTTTAATTTCTTGAACCTCTTTGGTTACTTCTGATAATGGTAATCGCACAATGTCTGGCATGGACTTGACAAAGCTCCTCTCTTTCAAATCCTCCTGCACAAATACGGGGCAGATCAAATCATTTGTAGAAAACAAAACTTCCTGGACAAGGTTTCGCATCTTTTCGTTTTTGCGTAACCTTCGCAGTCGTCGTGTTG
This sequence comes from archaeon, assembly GCA_021824845.1. Classification (GTDB taxonomy): domain Archaea; phylum Thermoproteota; class Nitrososphaeria; order Nitrososphaerales; family Nitrosopumilaceae; genus Nitrosotenuis. The sequence goes on along the minus strand of JAKAJY010000119.1, from coordinate 1,029 downwards.
GAAATGATGCGGGCATGAGCAAAATCCGGTTTATTTCAATATAATTCTAGGCAGGGGCTTATTCTTTTTTCTTGTAATCAAAGAGTTTTGTTGCAGCCTTTAGCAGATCATCATTTGATTGCTCAGATGCCTTTCTCAGGTTGTTCATTGGGGTTGAGATGATTCCCTCTACTATGGCCTTTGTCAGATCATCAATGATCTTTACCTTGGATTCGTCTGTCTCACCTAGCATTCGCAAGGCCTTTTCCAGCTCCTTTGAGCGCCTCACATCAATATCCTTGAAGATCTCTTTTACAACAGGTTCTATTTCGAGTCTTTTCATATGGGCCTCTAGTACCTGTATTTCTTCGCTAATTATTTTTTCTGCACTGTTTTTCTGGTTAGAGCGGTATCGCATATTTTTGTCCACCATTTCAGCTATCTGGTCAAGATTCATCATCTTTATTCCATGAATGGTGGCGACTTTTTCATCGACTGTTCTTGGATTTGACAGGTCTAGTATCATCATGCCATTTTCCTTGTTTTTCATCGCATCCTTGATCCTATCAAATGTGACCAAAAAGTATGGTGCAACAGTTGCCACAAACAAGACATCGTAGTTTGAAAATCCCTTCATTATTTCTTCAAATCCAATTGGCTCGCCGCCCACCGTTTCTGCAAATGCCTTTGAGCGCTCCATGGTGCGGCTGGTTACGTAAAAATGATAGTCTCGCTTTCCAAGTGATTTTGCAACCAGTGTAGCAGCCTCACCTGTCCCAATTAGTAGGATCTTCTTTGATTTCAGATCATCAATATTTTCCTCTGCTAGTTTGACTGCCATCGAACCAATCGAGATGGTTCCTTTGTTTATGCCAGTCGAGTTTCTAACACGCGTTCCAATCTTTATTGCCTTATCAAACAATGTGTTGAGGTGTTCTCCCGAAGTTCTCATCTCTTTTGCCTGTATGATGGCGTCCTTTACTTGGCCTAGAATCTGCTCCTCTCCCACAACCATGGAATCCAGCCCCGATGTTAGTCTGAGTCAATGTT
>JAKAJY010000038.1 GCA_021824845.1 archaeon | reverse complement strand
AGATAAATCTGTCTCAAAAATGGCTAAACTGGGTCATAGTCGGATTACTGGCATTCCAAGTTTATCTAAACATCGCGGCGTATAATGCGGCAATTACCGGACTAAACAATCTGTCGCTGTTCTTTACCGGACTGATATTGATTGTGTTTGCTGGAATGTTCCATGTGTACAGATATGCATTAAGTGAAGCAAAAAGACCTCCACCAGCACCAAAACCGGCAGAACCACAACTGGAACAGGCAGCTCAAAAAGAACTTCCAAAAGAACACAAGTCGGAAAGCTAAGAACTAATCCTCTAAACAAACTTTATAAGACTTTTACCGACCACCCAGAATCGTTGAGCAGCAAACCAACATCAAGCCATGCATATGGAATCGGAGTAATTGCGGTAATTGTTGGCATATCAATCGGAATTGGTTATTATCAATTGTATTATCTTCCAGAATCCTTGGCAAAGCCAAAGGTATCAGAAGAGATTCTTAATCCTCCAGACAAAATGCAAATCGCAATGATCAAAGGATCTGATAGCCAAGAACAAAAAGACAACTTTGTTCCAAAACTGGTCAATATACAATTAGGCGTTGATAACAAGGCAATATGGGTAAATGACGATATTACTGCCCACACTGTAACTCCAGATAAGGCATATGAGGACTCGTACAGCGGAGAATTCGGCTCAACTGGCGTAGTAAAGCCTGGTGAATCATACGAATTTCTCTTTACCGAGGCGGCAGAAATCAGCTATCACTGCTCACCGCATCCTTGGATGACTGGAAAAGTAGTGGTCACAAAGCAGAGATTCTAGGAAAATACTGCAAACAAGACATCACTTTCTATTTCTTTGTGTTGCTCAATTATCGATGCACGAAATTTTACATCATGTTTTTGAGTGGGCTCAAAGGTGATGATGGCAGTAAAATCTGCCTTGTTCTGCGGCATGGATTCCTTGCTGATAAAAAGCCTCGAGCTTCGCTGCGATATCTTCTTTCCATTATACGAGGTAAATAGCATTAGTTCGTTTGAGCCAAGAATCTGGGTGTTTAGTACAATGCTGTCGTATTTGCCAGAATAATTCACCCTGATCATGCCGATAATATCAGAATTTGGCTTGATGTTTTTGTCTTGAAGCGTTATCTCGATGTCTTTCATGATGGCAACTATTCCCAATGTTAAATAATTTTTTAGGTGGTGGGCCAGACGATGTTAGCCGTATCTGTTTGTGTATCAGTCCAATTTTTTTGAATTTTTATTAAACTATTGATGATTTGTTAATATCTCAATGCAATCTCAAACTTTCGAATTTTAATTTTTGATTTTTTGGTTTTGTGGCAAGGTTAATGTAAAAATTGTCGGAGATGATCTTACTGAAATACTTCCGCCATGCGCCTTTACTATATCCATAACACTGCTCAGTCCAAGACCTGTACCTTTCGACTTTGTGGTAAATAGCGGTGTGAACAGTTTATCAAAATTTTCGCTAGGAATGCCAATTCCGGAGTCCTCAAATTCTATTACCAAATTTTCTTTTTCTTGTGTTGCTCTGATCTGAATAGTTCCTGTTTTTCCTCCAATTGCATCTGCGGCATTTGATAAAATGTTACCAAATGCGATTGAGAGCTGTATTTTGTCTGCCAATAATGAAAAATCACTTTGAGGCAATTTAATTGAGATGTGATCTGGAATGTGTGTGTATTTTATTGCGTCACTTAATATGCTCGAAAGAGATACCAGTCTGATGTCAAGCGGCATTGTTTTGACATAGCCTAGAACTTGATTAATCTGGTGTGTCATCTGTGATATGGCATCATTGATTAGTGGAAGATATTCATCAAGCTTCGGATCAAGTTTCTTCTCAACCCTCATCTGTATTCCTTCAACAGTTAGTTTAATCAAACTGAGAGGGTTTCTCAGATCATGTGAAATTCTTGCAGTAATTTCACCTATTGCAGAGAGTCTTTCTTTTTTTAGCAGTTCTGTTTGCGCATCAAGAATTAATTTTGTCTGATGTTTTGTCTTTTCAAATAAAATAACTGCTAGTAATGTAATGACTCCAATCACGATCATTAGGCCAGGTAATATGACATCAAGAAAATAGTAAAGGAATTTTGTGGATTTTGCTTGGCCTACGAGGATTGATTGTGAGTATTCTGTAGTATGTTTGCCTCCAAGTTCAATCTGAATCCCTCTCATTCCATCGTTGACAATATAGTCATCCCAGTTCTTCGAAAAGTATACTATGGTTCCTGTTGTTGGTTCAACGGTTATCATGCACTTACCATCTGAACGTATTATTTTTCCTGAAAATTGGGGAAATGATGCGGATACGTCTACATCTTTGTAAATACATGTAAAATCATAGACTTGCAGATCATCTATGGTTTTTTCCTTATCGAAGACAAAGACTGTCTTTGTAAACATCATCGGAAAGAAAAATTGGTAGTCTTTTTTTTCCACGTTTGGAGGAAACATAAAGTAGTCGTCGCTGTTTTGATGTTTTCTTGTGGTTCTGTCCACAAAAAATGTCTGGGTATTTTCAAAGACGACTTGATTCGTGGCAGAGTTTGTTCCTTTAACATGCGAATTCATTTCCAAGATATTTCCGTCTACATTTACTACGACGTCTTTCAGAGTCTCTCTAATCCAGAATGGCTCGGACAGGAAGCCGTCTATTGAAGACAGTATTTGGTCTTGGCCCTCATGTTCAGAAAGAAGGACATAATTTAGAGGAATTTTTTTCATTTCGTCTACAAATACCAAATAAACAGAAACTGAGATGACAAGAATCATCAGACCGATAGAAATCTTTACTTTTAGATCCATTGTTCTTGTCAGAGTGTGGTCACATATTAACAGAGTATGATTTTTCAAAACTGGAGAATAGGTCAGTTTTTAAATCGTGATGGAAAAACGTCTCTGTTGATATCATGCATAATAATTGATGATGACAGGAACACAACAAGAGTTTTTTTGGACATTCTTGAGCTGATGGGGTTGGAAGTCAGAGGTGTTGGACATGACGGAGAAGATGCCGTTTTACTTTACAAAGAGCATCACCCAGATATTGCCTTTATTGACGTAGTAATGCATGGTACGGACGGGTTTTATGCAGCAAAAAAGATCATGGATTTTGATCCCGATGCCAAGATTGTTGCAGTGACTGCAGATCTGACGACTGACACTTTACAAAAACTAGAATCGATTAGGGTTCACGCTATAATCTACAAACCATTTAGTCAAGAACAGATAAGAAACGTACTGCTGGAAAAATACAAAATAAGGCTGTAACTGAATTTAGATTCAAATCCTGTAAGACTCAAAAAAAATTAATGCAAAACAAACGCCGACAGTTAGTTGATGCGGTTAGAGTGGAAAATATCAAAAATCAACAGACGCGCTATGACGGATTAAACGGGCCAGAAGGGCTTCGATCCCTTGACCACTGGATTAGAAGTCCAGCACTCTATCCATGCTGAGCTACCGGCCCAAAAACCTGACGCGTTGTTGGCATTTTAAACATAACGAGTGATGGTCTTAGAGCCAGTTTTTTTGATTTGCCTCTCTGATCATTTTGAAAAGAAATTGTTGACAATATCCGGCATATGGGCCGAAATATTGTACGATCTGCTCATGGAGCAACTGATACTTTTTATCAGTGATGGCCTTTCCCTCAAAGCAAAATCTTTGTGGGTAATGCTGCTGCAGACTACGAATTATCCATCTATCGAGTGGAAATGACTCTAGTTTTTCCAATGAGAAAAGCAAGATACAATCTGCTACCTTGTTTCCTATGCCATACACTTGTAACAGTGATTCTTTTGCGGCCTGATAGTTTACTTTTTTTAAATGATCAAAATCAATCTGGCCTTCCATAACCTGAGTTGCAGCATCTTTTACAAATGGGACTCTGTACCCAAGACCACATGATAGCAATTCCGTCTTTGTAGCACTCGCAAGTCTTTTTGGCTCTGGGAACAAGTAAAATTCCTTTTTATCAAATGTTACTTTATCTCCGAATTTTTTTGCTAGTCTTTGTAGTGTGAGTCTGATATTTTGTATGTTGGAATTTGCTGATACAATAAAAGAAATGTAGCATTGGAATGGATCCTGTCGCAGTACTCTGAGCACAGG
>JAKAJY010000116.1 GCA_021824845.1 archaeon | reverse complement strand
CTTAAAACCCAGGTTTACAGGTAGATTAATCCAAACTATATAGTTAATAGTGTATTATGGAAATCCTGTAAACTATGTCGATCATCTGTATATAACATAATTTTTTTTTTAGATCAATGAAGACAATACTGTCAATAGCACTAAGTTTGATTCTTATTGCTGGAACACTTGCTCCAATGGCTGTACACGCAGCAGAACCGCCAGTAGCACCGAATGCAAAAAAAACATTCACAATTACTGGAGCTGGAGCAACATTCCCATTCCCCCTAATTGATACATGGAGAGTAGAATACAACAAGGTCTACCCAAATGTTCAGTTGAATTACCAATCAATTGGTAGTGGGGGAGGTGTCAAACAGCATACAGAAAAAACAGTTAGCTTTGGAGCAACAGATGCACCTCTAACTAAGAAAGAGGCAGCAAAGGCAGCAGGAACTCTAACCATTCCAGAAGCAATAGGCTCAATTACAGTGTCATATAACATACCAGAAATCCCACAAAGTGGATTGAAGCTTACTGGTGAAGTAATTGCTAACATTTACTTGGGCACTATTAAGAAATGGAATGATCCTAGAATTACAGAACTAAATCCAGACCTCGAATTGCCAAACAAGTCAATTCTTGTGGCAAGAAGATCTGATGGTTCAGGCACTACATATGCATTCACCGATTATCTTTCTAAGGTAAGCGGTGATTGGCAACGAAGAGTCGGTGTTGGAAAAAGCGTTCCATGGCCAGTCGGTGTAGGTGCAGCAGGAAACGAAGGAGTAGCATTTGCTGTTAAAAACTCACCATATGCAATTGGTTATGTAGAACTAGCTTATGCATTCCAAAACGGTATGACATATGCCTATGTACAAAATGCAGACAAGACAGCATTTATCGAACCAACACTTGAAACCATTGCTGCAGCAGCTGCAGGTGCCGCACCAAAATTGCCAAAAGCAGAAGGTAATTGGGAACCAGTCTCAATTAGCAATGCTCCAGGAGCAAACTCGTATCCAATTGCTAGCTTTACATATCTTCTAGTGTATGAGGATCTGAGCAAAGTTGCAAAGGATAAAGATCAGGCACAAGCAATAGTTCATCTGATTCATTGGATGATCACTGAAGGCCAAAAATTCTCGTCGGATTTGCTTTATGTACCTCTATCTGAACCAGTGAAGGAGATAGGCAAACAAGGACTTGCACGAGTTAACTACAATGGTGAAAAGCTCTGGAATTATGAATCAGTTGCAATGCCATCTGCAGAAAAGTCGATGACTGATAAAACATCAGACAAGATGGCTGATAAAATGACTGACAAGAAAACTACCGAGAAAGACACCAAGAAGAAAACTACCGAGAAAGACACCAAGAAGAAAACTACTGCTAAGAAAACAACTGTTAAAAAGACAAACGTAAAACCAACAACCAGCAGTAAATAAAACTGCTTAAACCTCACTTTTTCTTATTAAAGTAAATCTAGATTTTTTTGGATCAATCTCTTCGTGCATATCCACATCGCTGATTATTTTTACAGGATGATTCATCCAATGTTTTCTCATGTTTCTGTAGTGTGTGGTTGGATTGCCGCTTATCCTTTCCTCACTTTCAGAAAATAATTCTATATTGAAGATGTATTTTTTTGATACGCGGAATAACTCATCTGTTGCTTTTTTGATGTCTTGATCATCTAGATGATTGAATAGATTCCTGGTAAAGACCAGATCCATCGAATCATTCTCATATGGGATTGATGTTATGTTACCTAGCTTGAAATCAAAATTTGGCAGACTTTCCCTTGCTAGCGTAATAGCTACATCTGATGTGTCTATCCCACTTACTGTGATATGATCTGGGAATAACTTTAAGTCGTTTCCTGCACTACAGCCTATCTCCAAAACACTTTGAGCTCGCAGGGAGGCTACCAAATCTCTGATGAACTTTACCATCTCGCCATTATACCAAATGAGGTGATCCTTTGCGTACTGGTTCCAATAGTCTAGTGCTGGCATTGGCAGGCAACCATCTTTGTATCAAAGGTGCAGTCGTGTGGGCCATCGGACATGGCATCAGTTGGAATCTCCTTCATGCACTCTGAATGTCTACCCTTTTTGCAAAACCAGCAAATATGTTCTGCAGTACCACCAACTGAACACGAATCCATGGTATGACTTGGTAAAATCTGTAAAAAAACCTAGTTCTAGACGTATTGCAGCCACTGGATGAATCGCTCGTCTTTGCCCATGGCTACATCCATGAACGATTTTTGCAAAGTTTTTGTGATGTTGCCCATCTTGCCATCAGATATGGTGACATCATCGATTTGGGCAACTGATTTTACCTCGGCGGCAGTACCAGTCATGAATATCTCGTCTGCCGAATACAGATCGTCCCGCTCTAATTCTCGCTCTGTTAGCTCCATACCGTCTGATTTTATTATCTGAATTACACTATCACGAGTAATTCCTGCCAAGCATCCTGAACTTAATGGTGGGGTAAAAATTTGGCCGTCCTTTACTATGAAAATGTTTTCAGCACTTCCTTCAGCTATCTTACCATGGTAATTTAGCATGATTGCTTCATCGTATCCGTTTTTGAGTGCCTCTACTCTGGCAAGTGCTGCATTTGCATAGTTTGATGCTGCCTTTGCCTGCATTGGCTGTGATCTAGAATCAATCCTAATCCAGCTGGAAATTTTACATTTAGCGCCAGTATGCTTTCCTGCCTTTGATTCACCCATCTTCCATTCCCAACATGCAATGGAGACATCCACCTTGTTTGGGGTCGGGGTTAGGCCCATTGTACCATATCCGTAATATGCCAACGGTCTGATGTAGCATTCTTTTAGTGAGCTTGCCTTTACTGTTTTAATTATAGCGTCCGTTATCTGTGGTTTGGTAAACTCCATCTTCATGGAATATAGCTTGGCTGATCGGAAGAACCTATCAACATGTTCTGGTAATCGAAATATGGCAGAGCCATTTGGAGTGTCATAACACCTGATTCCCTCAAAGACTGCCGTTGAATAGTGTAATGCGTGAGTCAATACGTGGACCTTTGCGTCCTTGAATGGCACCAGCTTTCCATTCATCCATATTTTTCCCGCCTCTTTCATAGAATGTCGGAAATGTGGCACTAATTAAAAAATTATCCTATATTATCACGCACAACTAAATACTAGAATTGGTATAATCATGCCGTGGAGATAGCATCATCTGTAATATCAATGGCACTTGTGGTAGCGGGATTGATTGGACAGGGCTTTGAGATGAAAAAGATTCGTTCCTCGAGTAGAACAGATGAGCAGATACTAAGCCCAAAGAACGTGTTCTTGGATAAGCGCAACTTCAAGTGGTATGCGTTGATTGGTGCAGGCCTGATTCTGAGCTTTGCAAGATTTTGATTTGTGCCTAGCTCACAAAAAGCTCTAGATGAACTATATAGATCAGGTCTAAATATTGCGATCGCCCAGTATAGCTAGCGCGTGTTTTGGGTAACGCCGGGCTAATTCTAGACTATGGCCCATGAACAAACCCAGCATGGCACTCTTGGAACACCAAGGGCGCCATATGCGATTTGTACTGCATTCAGGAGAAGGTGATTTTTGACCTTTCTGAATGAACAGCACGAATCGCTGTTTCTATGTTATTTGCAGAATCATCCATTACTATGATGACCCTTGAGGTCTCTTCCTGTGCATCCATGTTCAGTATGTTGATACCTGCTTCTCCAATTCTGGAGCTTGCCTTTGATACAATTTGGTGGACGCGCCACATTTGATCCCCAATTAATGTGATCACGCCCCTATTGTATTGGATGGTGGCCAGTGGATCAAATCCCAGAAAATAGCGCTCATTTCGCTTGATATAGTCTGCATCCAAAAATAATATTCTTGTAAACTCGATATCGTCCTTGGTAAATGGCGACAAAATGACAAATTCGGAATAACGCTTTTCCTTTTCCAGTGATTCTAAGAGGGCTTCTGCAGCCAAGCTTTCTATTTTTAGGATGGCGCAGTTTTTCTTACCCGTCACTATTTTTAGTGGATGGCCGTTCTGGTTATCTGACTTGCGAAGTATGGTTGTAGTCTTGTTTGGGCTTTTCATGTTGGTAATGATGATTGGCATGTCCACCCCATTTTCCAAAATCTCTTTTATGGCA
>JAKAJY010000027.1 GCA_021824845.1 archaeon | reverse complement strand
GTCGAAGCTGAAATCGGCTCCAAGATGCTAAAGGGTTGTGGACATGATGGGGAAGCAGACATTGCAAAGGACTTGGGAAAACTAGCTTGGAAGGTAGAATTTGCCGCAAGGTGGCATGCATTTGATATCAGGTTTGAGGCCTACGGCAAGGACATAATGGATTCAGTTAAGGTCAATGACTGGGTTGCAGATGAAATACTAAACCACCCGCACCCTTACCACGTAAAATATGAAATGTTTTTGGACAAGGGCGGCAAGAAAATTTCAAAATCTGCAGGAAACGTGGTCACATCACAAAAATGGTTCAGGTATGGAACGCCAAAGTCCATGTTGTTGTTGTTATACAAAAGAATCACCGGTGCTCGCGAGCTAGGATTTGAGGACATTCCAGCACTGATGGATGAATATAATGAAATTGAAGACATTTACTTTGGCAAAATCAAAGTAGACAATGAGGCAAAGCTGCTCAAGACCAAAGGACTCTACGAGTACACAAATCTGCTAAACCCCCCAAAGGTACCATCGATTCATCTCAACTATAGGCTGCTAATTGAATTATGCAGAATCTTCAAGGAAAACCGAAAAAACATGGTTGCAAAAAAGCTAGTCGATTATGGCACGATAAAAAATTCCGATCCACATGTAGAGCAGCTAATCGAGCTGGCAGGAAATTATGCTGATGATTTCGAGGAGGACGAGCCGACCAAAATTGAGATAAGCACAGAGGCCAAAAAGGCACTAACACAGCTAGTCGGAGTGTTGGAATCAGACAAGGAACCGGAAGACTTGCAAAATGTCATCTACAATATCTCAAAGGAAAACAATGTGCAACCAAAGGACTTTTTCATGATACTATATCAAATAATAATCAATGCGAACCGTGGCCCAAAGATAGGACCATTCATTGTTGATATCGGACGAAAAAAGGTAGCGCAGACAATATCACGCCACATCTAGACATGGCACACAACGAACACAATAGACAAAAAAAGAGTGGGGCATACTTTTTGATAATCCTTGGTGCGTTGCTGTTTATTGTTGCACCAACGTGGTTCTCAAAAGAGCCGGAGACAGGCCTGGTCCTCATAGTGCTCGGGTTCATAGTCGGCGGAATCGGATTTTTCCTAAGATTTGTTCGGAAATAGAAAAATTCATCTGGATATGACTTGGTGATCACTCCATGGGACTCTTCAAGCGCACAAAAAAAGAGGAAACTATTGAATCATCCCCGGAACCACTCGAGCAGATCAAAGTAAAGAGTCCAGAAGAGATACAAAAAGAACAGATCGAAAACGAATTGCGGTTTGTCCAAGAAGAGCTAGAATCAAAGACAAACCACCTCAATGTAATATCTGAAAAACTAGACAAGGTCAAAGTGGAATATGATGAGCTAGTTGGCACAGTGATGGCCGCCAAGCGGGAGGCAAACGAGAAAAAAACAGAGATGGATGCGCAGCGAGTGCAGCACCAGCAGTTACTAAAACAGATAGAGGTAGTAAAGCTCGAACTTGAGACCATCAAGAGGCAAATCGAGGAGAAAAAAGTCATACTAAATGAGATGAACAGAACCAAAACCGATTTGGAAATCGCAAAATCTGAATATTCCAAGTACAAATCAGAAACAGAGGAAGTAAAGAACAACCTGCAGCTAGTACAAAAATCATACGACCAGAGCAGAAAGGTCCAAGAGGCTGCAAATCAAGAATTGCTCAAGGCAAGAGCAGATTTGGAATCGGCAAGAGCTGAGATTGCCGAGATCAAAAAAGAATCAGAGGTCACAAAAAAAGAAATTGAGCTGGCAAAAAAGGAATTAAAATTCATTGAAAACCAAATGTCAAATGTAGGGGAAAGGTCCAGTCCAAAAAACGTAGTGGCCGCCGCAAGCTCTGTTGTGTCATCGCTTAATGCAAAGGTTCTGGCAATGCAAAAGGAAATGGAGATAATTAAAACAACACTGCAACGCGAGCGGGCAGAGCACCAGGAAACAAAGGTAAAACTGGATGAAATCCTAAAATCTAAGGAATGATTATTTTAGTCGCTTTATTATTTCCTTTTTGATAAACAAAAACTCTTCATCAGATAGTGTTCCCGTCTCCTTTAGTATGGCAAGCTTTGATAGCTGATCAACTATGCTTTCTTGCCCCGAGCTTGGAATTACCGGTTCTACGAGTCGTGGTGATGGCTTGACTGTAACGGATTGAGAATGAAATTGAGGAGAGTCACCTACCTCTTCCAGATAGGTATGGCCTGAGCAGCCGACAATTTGCATGTGCTGTGTTAGCTCCTCTCCTGCAAATTCTATTAGAGATCCTATTGCAGATCTGTAACCGCACATATCGCAGACAACTAAGAACTGACCCGAGGCAAGATTGGGGATTGAATCTGCGTCAGATTTGCGGACATATTCGGCATATCTTGTCTTTCCACACTGGTGATTCTCAGTTTGGACGTGTTCGTCACAGAACTTGAATCCGCAGTAAGTGCACTTTGTGGGCGCTTTTAGCGCATCTCCACAAAACAAGCACGAATTAGCTTTTGTTCTTGGCTGCGATAGGCTCAATCTCAAGGCAAAATGCTAGAATATTATTAAAAAGAAGTAGCTCGTCTGTGACGAAATTTGGCTATGAATCTACATGTGTTTTTATGCTACAAGGCAAAAATTAGCTCAATGTATGTAGGCTTGATTTTGTTTTTTGGGGTTTTGATGGTCGGAGTTCTGCCCGTCTTTGGTGAGATTGTTATTCCAGAGTGGGTTTACAAAATACACCAGTACTGGAAGGATTATCAAATAACACGTGATGAATTCTCAAATGCGATATCATACTTGCAGGAAATCAATACAATACAGCTGGAAGAAGAGACAAGTCCGATTGCTAGCTTTTTACTAAGCGATTCCCTCCTAAAGCAGGAAAGACTTGGCCACTCAGAGTTTTCCAATTGCAGTGCGGAATGGTACATCACTGGATACTTTACTCCTGTAGAATCGGATTATTCAGGCAAATTCATCGATGTTATAATAGATGGTAAACAGTACAAATACAGAGAGAGTTTTGTCACAGAGATAAAGACAGAGGGCTGGGGCAGGACCATTTCAGGGAATTATCTTGGGTGGTATGGTAATTCATTTCATTTATCTGATAAGCCGCTGGATTCAGAAGGAAACACGCTGACGCTAAATGCAATTGCAATAGATACGTCAGTGATTCCTGTAAACTCTAATCTAACAATACCTAGTCTTCCATCACCCTGGGATGAGTCGATATTTACCGGATCCGATATTGGCACTGCAATCGTTGGGAAGCACATTGACGTGTATACCGGTGAGGGCAAAACAGCTCACGATGAGACATTTAGAATTACAGGAAATGACAATGTTGTTTGCCTAGGGGAAGGATAAATGTCGGTTTTGCACACAATTGGCAAGGTCTTTGCGTTTGTCATAATAGGAATAGTGACAATAATCGTTGGCGCATTCATGTTGCGTGGAACAATGCACATGTGGGATAAGAACAAAAAAGATGACGAATCCAAAAATGACTAGCCTAAATAATGCGAGTCCCCTAAGCACATCATGGTAGGCCCACAAGATGGCGGATTTGGCTTTGATCAGTCCAAAAAATACTCGGAAGTTGAGAACTTGGAGCAGATTTGTGTGCAGTGCCAGGCAGGCCAGCATGCAAAATGCCTAGCAAAAACAAAGACAATTCCAAGCTGTGAGTGCGAGCAATGTATGATCTTTGGCTAAGTTTTACGAGATTTCTGCTGAGCCAAACAATACAGAAAATTGCTTGCACCAAATTAGTGCAGTGTTGTATTTTGTCAGATCCGTTCCGTCTGGGATTTCGTAGTTTTGGTTTCCAATGTTTGCCTTTAGCTCGCCAAGGCTCACGTATTCCTGAGCAGTGTCATCTGTTGCCAAATACACATAAAGGTCCGGTCCGTTTGTTGCTTTGAAATCCTCCAGCCGCAATAATTGTTTTCCATCGGCTAGCTTGACTACCTTTGCCATACCTTCTGCGTTGTGGATTCCGTCATTCACTCCAATAAAAGATCCCATTGCCAGCACCTGTGGTGCCTCCACAGTGGATGTTGTAACACCATCTGTTGTGGTAACAATACTGGTAATCTCCGGCAATGGCTCATCAGTGGTGACATCAAAAA
>JAKAJY010000140.1 GCA_021824845.1 archaeon | reverse complement strand
GGAAAAATTCTCTGGTCGGAAATACTCGAAAAGGTAGATCATGATGAGCTAATTTACAAACTCACGCTAAAGTATCTGAGGCGCGATGGCTATGATATTGGAAACTGGACCATTCCAGAAGTAAAAAAATTCAGCTAGTCTTGCAGGTCCATCCACTGGATCTTATCTTTTTTGCCATTATCACTGGCGTTACCACCAATAACGGAATCGATATTGCAATCAGTACTGTCTGCAATTGAGTAACTGCCAGTGTGAATGCCACGGCACTGGATGCAGAAACAAACAACGACAGAAATGTTCCTGCACAGGTGGGACATGCAATGAATAGTCCCGTGGCTGCAGCTACACTTCCCATGCCTGCGTTTTTGCGCAATATGGAAAACGCATTTACCGCAATTGCTGCATTTAGTCCAACCAGATAGGATACTGTAATTTGTAATATGAGATTAATCGGAATCACTTGCATTCCAACATGTTCTGTTATGTAAAAGATGAATTTTGGAACATAGCCAATTTCTCCGCAACATGGAGCAATCTGGGCAGACGGCACCACTACATCATAATGATATGAAAACGTAACATCTGGCTGGTACACCAGTATGCCAGAGGTGAGGGCAAAAAACACTCCATATCCGATAGATACTGCAATAAGGATTTTGCGTGATTTAGAATTCCACGTAACCTGAGCAATGATTGAAAATGGATCGTCTTGACCTCTCTCTACTTTGTGTTTGTGATATTGATAGAATCCATACGCTATGGCACCCAAAGCCAGCATCATCATGCCATAAAACGCCACACCAAGTCTTTCAATTGATGATATTGCAGCAGGCGTAATCTCTGAATTACCAAGCCTCGCGTAAATCAAAAACAAAATTGCAATGGACACAAATCCTAGTGTGATTAGTGCCCTGCCATCCCTTTGAGCCATTTAGGCTAGGCTGAAATGAATCCAGAATTAAACCATGTCTTTAAAAAATAAGAAAATAGAAAACTAATCCACCGCTATGCACAGCAGAGCGATTTTTTGAAGTCTTCTACGCTTCGTGAGAACTTGCACTCTTTGCAGACGTGCCAAGTTCTGGCCTTTAGGATCTTCAGAGGGGCTTCATACCCAACTGAGTACATTTTTCCGCCACATGCCGGACATGGTAGTGGTATGTCTATTTTCATTGATTACAATAACTGTGATTTTGCATTTAAGAGCCGCGTAGAACTGATAAGTTATCCATACGATCAGATGTATTATTTAATAGAAACCAAAACCATAACAAAAACAATTGAACATAAATCAAAAACAAGAACCGGATTATTCTTCCGCAAAAATAACTCATGTTGGATTCATTGATCCATATGCAATGGAAGGAATCATCATTTTACAGTCTGATGACAAAAAAGAATTCCACATGAGGGCATTCTCTGGTGAGGTGGCAAGGCACATCAAGTCCTTTGTGGAAGGCCGACGCGACGCACTACCTACCATATACAACATGATTGAGGAAATCTGTGAGGGAAACGAGATGCTACTAGTCAAGGTAAAAGTGTATGAGAGTGGAAGTGTTTTGCGCGCAAATCTCTACTTTACTGGCAAAAAAGACATCGTTCTTAGGAACTATCGCGCATCTGATGCGGTAGCATTGGCTGCATTTTACAACATTCCGATTTTGGTTCGAAACACGTTACTAAAAGAAAAGACGGAAAATCTAAGTTAGAATCTCGTCTAGTCTGCCTTCTTGGTGGGCTTTTTTGATTTCCATTGCTATTCTTCTTCCCACTCCAAATGTCTCACCGTACTGGTATTTTGTGTACGGCGAGGTGGTGGCAACAATTGGATTGCCAGGAACCCTCAATGATACATCATAGACGACTAGCTCCAAGTCCTTGGTTATCACAGATTGTAATGAAAATGGTCCGATTATTCCAGGGGGATATACTTTTTTGACGCCTGCAACAAACTTGTCACCCATCGCTATGACTTTTTCAAGTAATGACTCTCGAATGCTGGCAGGAGTGTGTCCTACTTCGATATTTTGTGTATCCAAATTGATGTCGAGTTGCTGCTTTGCAGGTAATGCATTATAATCATGGATGTTTGTTTGTAGTCTTCGTTCTATTCCAATGAAATCAACTTGCTCAGATACTGGAGTGTGGAAATAATTGAAATTCATGTATGTTCCCAGAACTAGCTCCTCAATGCTTGCCTTTTTGAGTTCCTTGGCATCGATGATTCCTTTTTTGATTCGCTCTTGTGATTTTACCAAAAAATCCTGATAGTTGGATGCCGTGAAAAATGCGCGCTCCATTTTGCGCTTTTTTTCCTGTACCTTTACTATTACCGGTCTGTCTATTTTTTTAGGATCAGAAAATATCTTTGGTAGTCTTATCTTGGATTTTTCTAGTAAATAGTACTGGTTTTTTGAAAAACTGCGCTCCTCTGCCTGAAACAATCCGCGGTTTCCAAAAATTGGGACCTTGAACTTGTTCTCAATGGTCTGATACCCCAGATAGGCAGTAAGTGCTCGGTGTGGCACTATGATTGTGTTGGTGTCGATGAACAGTTTTTGCATTTTTGGCGATGCCATTTCTGAGAATTTGTCCACCACGATGATCTCGTCTGCAATTCTCTTGAATCGTCTGTATGGTACATCTCTGCCCTTTTGGCATATTACAACGGTCTGAATTCCTTCGTCTTTTGCCCCGTCCATTATCTCAAGGGCTGAGTGGCTGCCTAAAACGCCGATTCTAAAATCAGAATAGTCCTGTATTATCTTGGAAATCTCTGATCTTTTAATCAACGATTTTTCTGACTATAATTGGTAATATAATATCATACTTGCTGTTTTTTGTTATTAGCAAAATCCAAAAAATGCCTAGTTCTGCCTAGTGTCAAAGGACATTCATATCATTACAGCTTAAAATAATCAAATTCATCATATCATGCAATGAAGCTAGTAATTGGAATTACTGGAAGCACAGGAGTCATTTATGGCGTAAGAATCTTGGAGACGCTAAAACAGCTAAACGTCCAGACACACCTCGTCATAACTGAGTGGGCAAAAAAATGTCTTGCAATGGAAACTGATCACAAGCTGGACTATCTCAAGTCTTTGGCAACAGAGTATTCGGATGACTCTAATTTGGCATCGGGGATCTCTTCTGGCACATTCAAGCACAATGGCATGATTGTGATTCCATGTTCCATGAAGACTTTATCCAGCATAGCAAACGGATATGATGAAACACTGGTGGCAAGAGCAGCCGGTGTTACGCTAAAGGAATCGCGCAAGCTAGTCCTAGTAACTCGAGAGACACCCCTGACTGCAATCAATTTGGAGAACATGCTAAAACTGGCAAGACTGGGAGTTGTTATTTTGCCGCCAGTTCCGGGATTTTACACAAAACCAAAATCCATCGAACAAATTGTTGATCATACTGTTGGCAAGTGTCTTGACCAATTTGATATTGAGCATGACTTATACAAAAGATGGGGCAGCTAGGATTTATTGCCAAAGATTGTCATTGAAAGAATAATCCACTCAGAGCGGCAACGAGTCTTTGACATTGTGGCAAACTATGAGAATTTCCAAAACATTCTACCGAAATATTTTCCCTCAGTGCGGGTAAGATCAGTCAGAGAAAACATCGCCATAGTAGAAGAGCATCTGCGGCTGGGTGATAAGGAACTAGTAATGACAACAAAGCATGTCACAAAATACCCAGAATCTCACGATGTCTTTGTTTTGGGTGGTGATGCCAAGGGCTCTCACATATCAGAAACATATGAAAAAATCCCAGAAGGAACAAAGCTGACCGTAATTGCAGACATCAAACTAAAGGGTATGATGAAGATTGCTGGTCTTTTTGCAAAATCCAAAATCCAATCAGAGTTTAGTAAAGTAATTGACGAGTTTTGTGTAATAGCGGAAAAACCTTAGTCTTTTTTCTCTTTGAGGTCTTTGAGCTCTTTTTCTGCTTCGATTTTGCCCTTTTCGTATTCACCGCGTGATTTTCCTAGCGTTCTTGCCAAGTCTGGAATCTTTTTTGCACCAAATATGATGATGCCTGCTGCTATTACAATAAAGATCCATTCTTGTCCTGCAATGAATCCTGCAACGGTTTGTAGCATTTGATACTAATTTCTCATCTCTCAGATTTAACTCTTTTACCACTCGGCGAATCAAACCGATGGTTTAGCCGGTTCCGATTCACGCACGATTTGCAC
>JAKAJY010000153.1 GCA_021824845.1 archaeon | reverse complement strand
AACCGGCCGGAATTGATCTCAATTGCTGCAGTATAGTTTTTCTCTGCCATATCATACTGTTTTGTCTTGAGGTAATAGTTGCCAAGGCCTCTATATGCCAGGTATGATTTTTTATTTGCCTGAATGCTTTTCTCATAAAACTGGACACACTCTGGCAGATTTCTCTCATTATATATTCCACCAAGCAGGCACAGTGCAGTGGAATTATTCTCATCCAATGAGATGGCTTCCTTTAGTGCTTTTATTGCATCGTCCTGGGAGCCCTGTAGGTTTAGTTTTTCAGATACAAAGCAGAGTCGGTTTGATTTTTCCTTGGACTTGTTTTCTAGTTTTATGGTATCAATAATGTCTGGTGTGGCCAAGAGTATAACCAGTCTTCCGTCCTCCTCCCATAGTTTGTCAAATTGTTTTTCCGGGATTGCACCTATCTGGTCCTGTTGGGGAATATAATGAAGGATTGTCTTTTCTGTATTATCATATCCCGATATTACTGATGCGTGCTGGACTGTTTCGTACAATCCTGGTAAAATGACAATTGGCGGAATTCCCATATCAATTATTTTTTTTAGCTCCGATATTGAAGAGTGTAAAATAAGACTACCAAGGCCATGCCTTTGAGCAAGCTCGATTCCCTCAATTAGGATGCTTCCACGCATGTTTGGATATTTTTTTGCAATCTCTTTTGCCTCAGATAATGGTAGATTCACGTTCCAGTATTTTGATACGGCACTGATTGCTAAAGGCAGACAGATGTTTTCTTCTGTTACCTGCGGGAGTAATAGCTCGTGATCACTCATTAGTTTTTGGTTTTTGTGATTTGTATTAATACCGATCAGATGTTGATGAATTTTTCAATCAATGACAAACCATCATCGCTCATTTCTGGATGGAACTGCGTTCCAAAGACTTTGGAGTCCACATATTGGATTATCTCGTATTTGCATGCATCAGATCGTCCCAGCTGTATGAGAGATTTGCCGAGGCTGGAGACCTCAAAGCTGTGACTTTGGTATACTTGGATTATTCCATTACAGAGTGGATTTTTTTGCATCACCTGTACTGTGCTTGGGCCCTTTTGTAAAGAAGACATTCTTCGGATTGTTCCGCCAGTACTTAGTGCCAGAATTTCCGCACCATAACAAATTCCAAGCAGTGGTTTTTCATTAGATATTGCATGCTGTATGATTTTGGAGTTTAGTGCATTCATGGCTTGATCGTTGTGGCGTCTGCCAGATAAAATGAATGAGTCAAATTTTTCCAGATCTACAAGATTTACCTTATCAAATGGAATGGCGATGTGATCAGATTTTATGGAACAGAGAAACTCGATTATGTTTTTTGTAAATACAGATCCATTATCGACTAGTAAGATCACAAATCATCATACACAATACTTGATTTATTTGTGATTACTTGCCCACTTCGATTGCAATATAGTGCAGTTCAGGTACGCCTTCAACGGTTATGATTGTTCCAAAGTTGATGGTGTCCGCATCCTGCCACATTATAACCCGCTTTGTCTTTTGCAAGACGAAATTATTTACAAACTTGTCCAGTAGTTCATCTGTTGCCTCTGTGTCTGCCTGCGAGAACAGCGATACTTCGCCTTCCTTGAATGATAGTGGAATGAATACTGATGTTGGCATTATGATTTCTACGCCCTTTTCCTCAAAGACTGACTTTACCTTGGCAAGTCTTGCATCTTTATCAAATCCTGGATCAGACTTGGATGTAGAGGTCGGTACAACTCCTGCCAATTTTTGCAAATATGCCTCAAAGGCCTCCTGCTGAGTATTACCCAAACCAACATAGTATTCGCCAGTAAATGCAGCACCAACTGCTGCAATTGTTCCTAGCTGTGCTACTACTCCCTCACCAGAGCCGGCAGTATATACTGGAATGAAATACACGTCGTGCTGGCCTACCCTATACAGAATGTTGTCTCCAATTCTTGGCGTTCGAAGCAATGTTTTCAGCTGTGCAAAGTCATTATCCTTTTCTAGTGCCTCACGAACTGCAGTTGGACCAATCAGTTTTGTAGTGGAGTTTAGCGGTACTTGATAAAAGTGCATATCACCTAGTGTTGGCAAGTCGTTTTCTACCACCATGTAACCAGAAAGGTTCTTTCCCTTGGAGTCTCGCAGTTCAAGTGATAATAACCCCAAGAATTTTGTAGTCTCAAATCCTGGCGGCTTGGCCTGGATATAGTATGCATCTATTTTGTCTGGAATCTGGAAGAATGTGTTTGCCTGAATGAACGTCTCTGTGTTAGTTACGTGGTAAATGTTAAACATCTCTGTTTTCCATGTGAATAGCTCTTGTGGGTAACGAATCTGTTCAGTAAGCCAAGATGGAATTGTAGAGAACTTGTCTCCATATTGCGATTCCAGTATTTTTGCAAAATAATCATCGCCGTGTTTTAGCAAAGTGATATTGCCATCATATGTATCGACCAAGGCAAAGCCTACCAGTCTTAGATACGGGTTGCCCATTGACCATGGAACAGAATGGGTATCAAATCCTATGATTAGTGGGACCAGCCAGTAGGTGCTCTTGCCATCAGTTACTGGATAGATATCTAGTTTTTGGCCAAACAGATCATACAGGAAATACGGGTATAGGGTTTCCATTCGATCATAGACGTCCTTGTATCTCATCACATGAACTGAGGTACTTGGATATGATAGCAAAAAGTTTGGCTCAAAGACCCAGCTTAGTGGCGGTGATAACGTGATTCCTCCGGCACCGGAATATAGGGCGCCGTTGATTTCAGCACTGGTGCCTCCACGATTGGTTGGAAATGCAGACCATGTCTCACTGAAGAGTCCTCCCTCTCCATAATAGATGGATGTTTGTGTAAAGAGGTCTTCAGTCCTTACCGATTGTCCTGTTGTAGCCTCGAGTGTGAGAAAGCCTTCTGGGACATGAGTATATACAAGATGTTCGTTGTACCATCGATTCTCAAGGCTTACTGTGCTTGGGACAACTGGCTTCATTGAGGCAGTCCAATACATAGTATCATTAAATCTCAAAATGTCATTGTCACCAAATGTGATGTATGGGATTAGGCCTATCTCTGGCTTTAGTTTGGCAAATGCTGCCTCCCAGTCCCAGATTCGAATAGAGTCAAGAACATCTTGGTTTTGTGAGATGTAAGACTTGATATTGTTTGCAGAAATTGAGCTTAGCTTGACGTCGTTTGTAGTTACTTGAATTTTATCTAATTCGCCAAGATATCTGTTCAGCGTGATTTGTTGTTGTGTGTATGGGCCCAAATATTCAATTTTACGAGTATCTGCAATGCTGTTGTTTACTGCCATAATAGAGCCCGCAATTATTCCAATTGCAATTAGTGCAAAGACTCTGACGTAAATGTCGCGCTTTATTGGATGTGTTAGTATCTTTGAGCGGATTTTATCAAAGATTGAGAATCCAACCAGCAAAAATCCTGCGGCAAGCGTTCCACCAATTACATATTTTGTGTTGTAATCGATTTGTTCTGTAAAGAACATGTTTATTCCTGCCCAGATTATTCCGATTCCAACTACTGCCTCTATTGTGGATACATAGTTGAGAAACTTGGGTTTTCCTTGCGATGAATCATACAGATACGATGTAATGACTTTGATGATAGAATGCAAGCCGACATAGAGTGCAAGCCGAATTCCGATCACACCCAACAGTGATGGAACTAAAATGGTCAACGCCGGAATTAATTCAATTACAGTTTGGGCTGGTGCCGATGATTCTGGTGCAATAAATGGCAGAGAAAATATGGTTGGGATTTTATCAATTCCCAAGTCATTTCCATCAAGCATGTGGGACAAAGCAAGGCCAAACATGATGTTGACAAAGAACGCACCAAAGAGGAAGATCTTGGTTATCTGCCAAATGGCAAACTGGGGGACACTAAGCTTGTGATCACGGAAGCTAGAGATGTTTTTTGATACTGGATCGTGTGAGGTTCGATTCAAAAATGTGATCATGAGATGTATGGCATACCAAACTATGGAGGATCGATTCTTCACATCCACATTTACCAAGGCAATTGCTGCCAGAACCAAAGACGATATCAAAGAATACTGGAGTGGCTTTGTGAACTGGTCGCCAAATTCCGTCATGTTCATTGATAGTATAACGCCCTGATTTCCAACCATTACAAGCACAATTACACCAATTATGGCAACTATTCCCAGTCGGATCAGCTTGCCTGCGCCTGGCTGTGGTGAATTGG
>JAKAJY010000018.1 GCA_021824845.1 archaeon | reverse complement strand
GAAATAATGCTAGCAGTTCCACACATGCAAAAAGAAGCAGCATACATGCTGGGTGCCACGAAGTGGGAAATGTTTAAAATTTCTATTTTTCCATACGCCAAAACAGGTTTGGCCGGCGCTGCCATTTTGGGACTAGGTAGGGCGGTTGGAGAAACCATGGCAGTCACGATGCTCATTGGTAATGCAACAGGCCCTAGTGCCTTTCCAACTACGCTATTCCAACCAGGCCAGACAATGCCAAGCATAATTGCAAATGAATTCATAGAAGCATCTCCAGCATCACTGCATTTACCAGCACTAATCGGAATTGCAGTAGTTCTACTACTGGTTGCTGTCTGCATTAACGTAGTTGCCCACTTGCTTGTCTCAAGAATGCTCAAAGCAAAAGAAGGTGCCGTAAACGCATGATGACGGCCAGTCAAAGAAGAGCAGAATACAGAGCACTTTTCAAGCACAATGTAGGTGGCAGATTAGTAGTAGACAAGATAATGATGGGAGTAGTGTTTTCCTGTGTTATTATTGCGATTATCCCTCTTGGAAGTATTTTACTTGAGGTATTCAAAAACGGAATTGGTGCACTTTCAGTTGAATTCCTTACACAGCCCCCAGGTGCGATCGGAAGTGGCGAGGGAGGCATCGGCCCTGCAATTCAAGGAACACTAATCATAATCGGCATGTCAAGTTTGATTGGAGTACCAATTGGAATAATGTCTGGAGTCTTTATGGCAGAATTTGGCGCCAATAAATTAGCAAGAACTGTGAGATTCTTCAATGATGTATTCATGGAATTTCCGTCCATTGTTTTAGGAATATACGCGTTCTTGGCAATTGTACTGGTTTTGGGTCATTTTTCTTTATGGGCAGGCGCATTTGCACTATCTCTGATCATGTTCCCAATTGTTGCAAGAACTACTGAAGAGTCATTGAAGATGGTTCCAATGACATACAGAGAAGCAGGCATGGCACTAGGGATAAAAAAATGGGCAGTCACAATCAGAGTCATCATCGCAGCTGCAAAGGGCGGAATGATCACTGGAATTCTATTGGCGATTGCAAGAATTGGTGGGGAGACAGCTCCGTTGATCATGACAGTTTTAGGAAGCAGTCAGTTCTTTGCAGGATTTGATACGCCAATGGATGCGCTGCCACTCAGAGTTTGGAGACTCTCACTTCTTCCATACGACAGTGCTCAGATGCAAGGATGGGGGGCTGCACTGGTTTTGATAATGATTATTTTAGCAATCAACATTGGAGTCAGGTATTACTTTAGCGCAAAGAATAAGAAAGGGAATCCGATAACTAGACTCCTAAGAGGCAGAGTGAAATGACAACAGTTGTAAACTTTAAGCAGGATATTGCGACTACATCTCAGGACAAGCCAATATTTTCTGATGAGAGA
Organism: archaeon; assembly: GCA_021824845.1. Lineage (GTDB taxonomy): Archaea > Thermoproteota > Nitrososphaeria > Nitrososphaerales > Nitrosopumilaceae > Nitrosotenuis. The sequence continues at coordinate 2,838 of JAKAJY010000018.1, read as the reverse complement.
AAATACAAAATGATTGCAGAGGATGTTTCAGTGTATTATGATGACATAATAGCTGTGAAAAAGGTCACAATGAAATTCAAGGATCGTAGCGTTACATCCTTGATCGGCCCTTCAGGTTGTGGTAAGACAACTTTTCTTAGATGTCTGAACAGAATGCACGATATGACAAAAAGCGCCAGAGTTGAAGGAAAGATCCTGCTTGATGGAGAGGATCTTTATTCCAAATCTGTTGATCCTATTTATCATCGCCGCAAGGTTGGCATGGTATTCCAGAAACCAAATCCGTTTCCCACAATGACAATTTATGACAATGTATCCGCAGGTCTGCGTCTAAACGGTGTAAGAGACAGAAAAATACTGGATGAAATAGTAGAAGACTCTCTCAAAATGGCATATCTTTGGGATGAAGTAAAAAATAATTTGAAAAAGCCAGCAATGGAATTATCCGGAGGTCAACAACAGAGACTGTGCATTGCACGCGCTCTTGCGATTCAGCCAGAGGTATTACTAATGGATGAACCAGCATCCGCACTAGATCCAATCGCAACACAAAAAATTGAAGAGACAATATCGCACCTGGCAAAAGAGTTCACAATAATTATTGTCACGCACAATATGCAGCAGGCGGTACGTGTTTCAGATTATACTGCTTTTATGTACCTTGGAGATCTCATTGAATTTGATGAGACAAAAAAACTCTTTACGCAGCCAAAAAATGAATTGACTGCAAAGTACGTCCAAGGACAGTTCGGTTAAATGACTCGCCTAATAGACCCGCCACTAAAGCAGCTTTCAGCATTAATGGCCGAGATGGGGGAGCTTTCGATTCAGAGTGTGGTACTTGCAATCGACTCATACATTTCTGATAAGAACACGGTGAATCAGGTTCATGACATTTCAAATGAAATTACAAAAAAATACTTTCAGGCGGCAGATCTCACATTTGATATTTTTTTGAGATACCAGCCAGTGGCGGACGACTTTAGGCTCATAAGATCATCAATTGAGATTTCTTACGGATTTACAAGGTTTGGAAGATATGCGTACGATATTACGCTCATTCGCGACACATTTGGGGATATTTCAGATTGCGATAAAGGATGGCTAATTGAGGCAGCCGATAAAGTAAAGATCATGATAAAAGACGCCGTGATGTATTTTGCAGAACTGGATATTAGAAAAACACTAGACATGCAAAGAAACGAGGATTTTGTCGATAGGTTATACAAGCAAAGACTTCCCATGCTCATAGACTCCAAGAATACAAAGTGTGCCTTGGCAGAGGCCTTAATTTTGAGATATTTGGAGAGAATTGCAGATCATGCGATGTTTATGAGCGATGCCATAAACTATATTGTTACAGGCAAGCACAAGATTGCGAGTCAGTTCTTGACAAAAGACTTTGATGAGAATATTGCTACAGCATAGTGCCTCATTTATCTATACCGAGATTACTTACTTGTCAGATAACTATTTTGGATAAGATCATTAGTTTTATCTCCCAACTGACGTCATGCCAGATGAGAGTTGTAGAAAATGTGGTGGAGGATTCATTGACTATGCCAGATGCACAGAGTGTAAAAAAATGCTTCTAAAAATGTGTAAGAAATGTTGTAATGTGGTGTCACATAATGATCATTCAGATTGTTTTAAATTTTTGAATTTAACAACACTTCCAGTTCCAACATGAGGGCATATCTCAAAAATTGAAAAACGGAAATGTTTTAAAATCAACATCACGACGTAATCAGAGGAGGTACAATTGGATATTTTTATTCTAAGACACGGTGATGCTGCGGTTGACACAAAAAAACTTGTTGATGATTCAAAGCGATCACTTTCCGATGTAGGAATAAGTGAAATAGAAAACGTCTCAAGGTTACTTGCATTACACAAAATAGAGCTAGACTACATATTTTCCAGCCCATTAAATCGAGCAAAACAGACAGCCAAGATCATCTCAGAGAAGCAGAAAAAGGCAAAATTAATCGAGTTGGATGAATTAAAACCAGAGGGCGTCAAGGAGGACATTGCAAGAACAATATCAAAACAAAACGTAGAGTCAAAGATCCTCATAGTAGGACACACCCCACTACTGCTTTCACTTCTTAATTACATCATAAGCTCCGAGGAGCACGCACAGATCAGAATTCCATTAAAGACCGGTAGTCTAGCTAGGATCAAGACAATTTCAATAGATCCACAGCTAAAGGGAGATCTATTTTGGCTACTCTCGCCAAAGCTAATAAGAAAGTTAAGCAAATGAGTCACTTTTTGTTCAGTTTACACAGATAAGAACCCATTAATGATTAGAATGGTTAACTAACAATGCAAAAAATTTCAGTGATTGACTTGGGATCAAATTCTGTCAAGCTTGTAAATTTTATTGTAAACCCAGACAATTCGTACCAAGCATATCAACATGAGTCGATAACAGTAAGGCTGGGCGAAGGTTTGGCAGAAACTGGAAACCTAAAAGACGAGCCAATCAGAAGGACAATAAAAGCACTAAAGTTATTTTGTGAGATTATTGAGACTCAGTCAATAAAACACGTGCTTGCCGTAGCTACAAGCGCAGTACGTGAGGCAGCAAACAAAAAAGAATTCCTAGGCAGAATCTATTTTGAGACAGGTCTAAGATTCAGAGTTTTAGGTGAGGAGGAAGAGGCACTTTATTCCTACATCGGTGCAATCCGTTCCCTATACTTACCATCAGCATTGTTTTTTGATATAGGTGGCGGTAGTCTTGAGCTAGTATGCGCCGACAGATTCAGGATTAAAAAAATAATTTCTCTGCCTTTGGGAACACTTCGATTAATGCAATCGTATGCAGATAAT
>JAKAJY010000078.1 GCA_021824845.1 archaeon | reverse complement strand
TTATTTCTATAAATGATTTTAGCCTAATAGAAAAGCATCCGATCTTTTAGTAAAAAGAGATTATCAATAATAGCCAAACAGATGCTGATCTTCACATCTCGATAGAGTTTACCTATCGATAAATCTCCCCTAAATCTAATCTTTTCACATTACAGATTTCATGAAGACAGCCTTTTTGTTATGCCTGACTGCGATTATCTCTGCAATTATTGATATCGCAATCTCATACTGTGTCTGAGCTCCAATATCAAGACCAATAGGCGCATTGATTCTATTAAGTTGTTCCGTTGAAAATCCTTCCTCGATCAGCTTCTTTCGCAAAGAAACAATCTTCTTTTTCGAACCAAGTATCCCGCAATATGCCCATTCCTTTCCCAGACAATATCGAACGGCTCTTTCATAATTGAATTGAAAATTAACTACTATGTAGCTTGATTGGTCTAGGATTGGGGACAGAGCTTGCTCGAGATTCGGCCCACAAATAATAGAGTGCGCCATTGGAAATTTGCTCTTATTTGCGATTTCAGATCGTTCATCTAGGATGATGATTTTAAAGTCAAGGTTTTGTGCAATTATTGCAGTTGCAAGACTAATGTCTTCTGCTCCAATAATAATCAGTTTGGGTTGCGGTTCATACACTTCAATAAAAACTTCAATTTTTCTCTTAGCTGAATCAGGAAAGGATTCGTCAATCCAAGGAGGCATTTCGTCGATCCAAACAAATTTGCTAGACCTCAATGCTAAACAAGCTTTCGCTTGTTCGATCGCCTCTATCTCAAATTCTCTGCCTCCTAAAGAGCCATAACTTTGGCCATTCTCACACAAGATGAGCTTTTGAGCATTTTGAGGAGCTTTCTGGGGGACAGAGGTTTGAGTATTAACCAAGCTTATCACCGCGAACCTCCGTCCCTCATTCAGCAATTGCTGCTTTATTCTCAAAAAACTGTCTTCAATGACCATGTTCCAAAACCTTCTTCAGCCTATTTGATGATCCTATGCATTTCTTCGTATTTCGGCTATAATAAAAATTGATAAGTCACATTTTATATTCAATTATATCTTTCTCATTTATGGAAGGCCTTGAATGAGTTATTCTGATCCTACCCATTTGGGTATTATCGCTTGTCCTGGAGCCGAAGCATTTGCGAATCAGGTCATTCGAAAGCTATCGGGTATCTATAAACATCGCTTTGCACGAAAAGCTCAAGCGATTGCCAGTCGCTATCATATTACTCCCGAACTAGTCATAAGAAAAATCAATTTTGCAAATGACTGCAATACTGGGATGCTTTTTCTCCCTGGAAACACCGATCGCTATCGTCCACCTCAGTTCAAAATCAATGTTCGGCATACCTTTTTTGCTAATGGCGAAATTAAAACCGAAATCCTTGAGTCAATCCGTGGCAGAAACATTTATATTTTTCAAGACATCGAAAACCATCAGCCTATTTCATTCAATGATGGAACAGTACATAAAGTACTCTCTGTCAATGATCATATTTTTAATCTCTTTGTAGCCGTAGATGCTGCTATGCAAGCCGGTGCCGCAGAAATCAATCTCGTGCTTCCAATCTATCCTTATTCTCGACAGCACAAGAAAAAAGGAAGAGAAGGTCTGACCGCCGCGCGGATAGGGAAAATGCTTGAAAGCCTGGGCGTCAACCGCATAATAACCCTCGACATCCATTCCAAAGAGATCGAGAATGCCTTTGATCGACTTAGAATGGAAAACCTTCATGCTTCTTTCCAAATCATCGATAAACTGATGTCCATCGTCGATATTGCAAAAGAAGAAATGGTCGTTCTGGCTCCCGATACTGGCGCCGTCGATCGAAATAAATTCTATGCAAATGCTCTGCAAAAACCTTTGGCGCTGCTTTATAAAGAGAGGGACTATTCGAAAGTCAGCAAGAATGCTGCAGATTCAAATATCAGTGAAGTGCGTCTGCTTGGCGATGTCACAAATAAAGTTGTATTTATGGCTGATGATATGATAGGTACTGGCGGAACTCTTATAAAAGCAATGAGATATTTAAAAGATCTAGGAGCGACAAAAGTAATATGCGCAGTCAGTCTTCCGCTCTTTTCTGGCAATGCTGTCGATGATTTTGATGCTGCCTACAAAGAAGGACTTTTCTTCAGAATCATAGGCACAAATGCCATCTATCATAATGAATTGCTGAAAAAAGAATGGTATATCCAAAGCGATGTTACAGGCCTTTTTGCCCAGGTAATCAGCTTGTTGCATCATAATAGATCCTTGAGCTCTCTTCTGGATAATAGAGACGTTGTCGCGCGCTTGATTAAACGAAAGCTCGAAAGCAATTCGAATACGAAATCAGTACCGAGCAATCCGCAGAGTGATCAGAGGGACGGAGCTTCGAACAGCATCGATGACGTCATCCCATACGGGGCAGCCGATAAGCAATGAAGCTTTTCCTCCGTCCCCGCCTCCATCGAGCAGGAGTGCTAGCCTTTGATCTTGATGGAACACTCTATCATAATCCAGAGTATTTAAAGTTTCAGGAAGAATCGCAGATTGAGCAGTTAGCCGATTATTTGCATATACCCAATCAAGCAGCTTCTTCCCTTGTATTGCAGAGAAAAAAGCTAAGAAAAGAGAGGCAGCTTCCTCCCACAAGCCTTGCGAATATCTTTAAAGAAATTGGTGTTCCTGATGATCTCATCATAGAATGGAGAAAGAGAAAGCTCCGTCCCCATAATTGGCTTGCTCCCGATCCTTTATTGTACGAATCGCTCAATGCTTTAAAAAAATTCTATCAATTGGCTCTGATAACAAATAATCCTCGTGTAATCGCAGAAGAGAGCTTGGATGCTTTGGGTGTTGCTTCTCTCATAGCTACAATTATAGCTCTGGACGATACAGGAAAATCAAAACCAGACCCCGCTCCTTTTCAATTCCTTCTCCAAAGCATGAACCAATCAGCAGAAAACTGTATTGTTATTGGAGATAGATACGATATCGATATACATCCAGCGCTGAATGAGGGGATGAGCGGCATTTTGATCGACAATGTAAAAGAAATCTATTTGCTACCAAAATTGCTGCTTCCATGAATTAGATTGCAGTCCATCATCCAAGCCAAGATAGAAGGCTTGACGGGGACAGAGGTTTTTTATTTGACTCAACCTCTGTCCCCAAAAAATGGAATGTACGCGCAACAAAGCACACTTCCAAGAAGCTATCCTTCATTCTTTTGCAACCAAGTCACCCTACCCCAAAATATCAGCGCTGCACTCTGCCTGAAGTATCACCGCCGAGCAGCTTTTCAACTTCTCCTGGCTCTATCAGGGCAAAATCTCCTGGAATTGAGTGTTTTAGGCATGAAAGCGCAACCGCATATTCAAGCGCTGCTCCTGGCTCGCCATACTTTATAAGGCCAAATATAAGACCTGCAGAGAAGCTGTCCCCAGCTCCGACTCTGTCCACAATATCTGCGATATGATATTTGCGTGATATAAACCTCTGTCCCCTAGCGACTACCATCCCAGACCAGTCATTGCTGTCTGCTGAATGGCTTTCGCGCAGTGTCACTGCAGCTATAGATGCGTTGGGAAAAGCATTCAGCGTGCTTTCGCACATAGTTTGGTATTCATCAATATCTAGCTCGCCACTGCTGGCTTCTTTCGGCCCTTTGATACCTAATGACTTTTGATAATCCTCTTCATTCCCAATCAGAATATCGGCGCTGCGTGCGATCTCCGACATTACAGCACGAGCTTCAATTCCATAGTTCCATAGCTTGGCCCGATAATTCAGATCGAACGAGACCATAAGTCCCATTTTTTTTGCTGTCTGCACCGCAAAAATTGTAGCATCAGCGCATTTTTGGGATACAGCTGGTGTAATGCCTGAAACATGGAACCATTTTGCACCTTCAAAAGCTTTCCCCCAATCAATATCGCTTGGCTCCATTTCCGATAGCGTTGAATAAGCGCGATCATAGATGACATTGCTAGGGCGCTGATTTGCTCCATTCTCAAAAAAATAAATGCCCATTCGGCCTTTCTTGAATTTAATGCCAGAAACATCGACGCCATGAGAGCGCAATTCTCTCATGCATTCATGCCCAATTTGATTGTCAGGAAGCAAAGTCACAAATCGAGCAGGAATGCCGAGCCGCGCAAGAGCAACTGCTACATTCGCTTCGCTCCCCCCAAAAGTCGCTTCAAGAAGCGGCGATTGAAACAATCGCTCCTGCCCTGGGGATTTCAATCTTAGCATTATTTCGCCAAAGGTCACGACGCTCATTGTTTCTCTCCTCGCAAATGTATGATGC
>JAKAJY010000118.1 GCA_021824845.1 archaeon | reverse complement strand
ACAAAGCACCACCACCATCGATCAAAATACCGATGTCCCATGGAATCAATATGCGCCCAATGGACAACCAAAGGTATGGACAGATGCAAAAACGGGACAGGAGTTTTATCAGTCGACTGATTCTAGTGGCAATCCGGTTTGGAAGCCGATTACCACAGGATCATCGGGAAGTTCATCTGGATTCACGCTCTCTTCGGGCCAAACCCGTTTTGATGAATCAGGGAAACAAATTGCATCGGTTGCTCCTAAAGCATCAACATCAGCAACCGCAGATCCCGTTGCTTCATTCAGAAAATCTCTTGCGAGTATTTCATCGATAAAATCTGCTGGAACGCGCGAACAATTTATCAGACAATTACAGGCGCAATATCCACAGATTGATCCAAACGATATTGCCGCATCTGTATATAAAACTTATCCAGACAACTGGGAAAAAACAACAGGAGGGTCGACTTCTAGTTCTCAAAGACAGCCATAATCAATGATTCGCTTACCGTCAGAACTCACAGGACAAGGGGGCGCACAAACGCCATCTGGAAATTCCGGTGGTTCTATTCGTCTCCCATCAGATTTGACGGGAGGGAATACGCCTCAGCCAGTAAAAAAACCCATTCTTCCACTCGCTAAAAACAGCGCTGGTTTTGCACAGACATACAAAGGCGGCCAGGGATATGGACCATCCAACATTGAAGACACTACGGGAAAGCCGCTGTTGGTTTATGAAAATCCTCAAGCGCAGCAGACACAGCTTTTGGCAAATAGAACCGCAACTAAATTCGATCCAACAGTTCCACAAAAAATAGATCCGGCAACACTTTCAAATTCCGATAAGCGCATGGCCAGTGATACCATACGGCAATCATTGGGAGCAACGGCAAAACAACAATTGGATCACATCATGCCCCTCGAGCTAGGAGGAGCAAACAGTGACGCGCTAGGAAATGTAAATCTCCGTCTTGAACCAACAACGAAAGGCGTCAATACCGCAACCGATCCCATCGAGAATGCCATTACCCAAAAAGTGCTCAATGGAGAAATATCTTTGGTCCAAGGATGGCAGGAAATGGCCAAAGCAAAAGGAATCACCTTGCAGGAACAAGGAGGAAAGCTAACATCCCCGCAACCAAATCCTCCAACTTTTATGCAACGTCTAACCGCTGGAGCAAAGGCGGTTGCCGGAGACATCGGAAATTATTTCTTTGGTCCAAAGCCAAAACCACAGCAGACTCCTATTCCACAGCAAGATCCCATGATCCGGCTTGGCCAAGAATTTACCGGCATGCCAACGCCTACGATTCCGACCTCATTGCCGTCCGTTTCTGAAATGGTAAACAAAGCAGTTCCTGCTGGAACGATTATGCAGAAGCCGGAATTGACGCCAGAACAACAGGCACAAAAGACTCAGATTGAAGGAATGACACCAACACAGGAATGGCAGGCAACGGGGAAACTAGCAGCAAGCATTCCTCAAGGGATTGCACAAGCCGCACTCAAATTTGGCGTGTCTGCATATCAGGCGCCTCAGACAATTATATCTGGCGGCAAGATTGTTCCCGATGCAATCCCCGTTCCACCGATGATCCAGAAAATCCTTGGAGAGAATGAGATCTCTTCATACCAGCGCGATACTGCAAATGACATCCAAAATGGAGCCAATCCAATTACTGCAGTGGGGGTAAACTCTGCCAAAGCTCTTTTTGACGCATGGATCGTCAATGATATTGCTGGCGCCGCATTAAAGCCAGCCCTCAAATCGATTGCCAATCAGCTACCGGAAAGCGTTTTGTATAAGATTTCAGAAGAACGAATCCCCGTTTCTGACATTATTGATGTCTTGCGCGGAACTGGCGAACCATCGCAAAAGGCAATCGACTTTGTGAATTCTCTTGCAGATGAAGAGTATAGACCGCTCGCAGAACTCGCACTCAAAAGCAAGAAGGCGGGAATACCAGAAATTAAAATCAGAAAAACAGGAGAACCCACACTCACTGGAGAATTACTTGGCGTGGAAAAGAAACCGCTGCAAGAAGTCATCGAAACGCCATCACGCGCATTGCCGGGGACGCAAGAGGTGAGACCGGGTCCAGCGGTTGGTTTGTCTACCAAGGAAGTGAGACCAGTGGGAGGAGCGGAGAATGCGGATCTGATTGCGGAAGCCAAGAAATATCCTACCGCGGATGAGTTTGTGAAGGCACAGGGAAAACCAGTTTATCACGGTAGTCCATATGCAAATAAAATAGAAGGCGAGGGTTTCAAGTTGGGAAAAAATGAAAATCTTGTAAATGCTTTTGGTAGGGGGACATACTTGTCAACAAGCGAGCGCTCTGCTAGTGCGTATGCGGGATTACCAGAAAAAGGTGGCGGTATTGTAAAAGCATATTTACCTAAAGACATAAAACTAAAAACAGTATCCGATTCGCAAGCCTATGCCATTGACGCACAAAAATTGATTAAACAAGGATATGATGGAGTGATATTAGATACAGGAATCAGTAAACACATTACAATCTTTGATCCTTCTATAATCAAAACCAAATCCCAACTCACTGATATATGGAATAAAGCCAACTCAAAGCAATCTCTTCCAGTAGAAGCAGAGAAAATTCAAGAGACCGTTCCGGGCATGGACGAAGAAGCGGCCAAGATTTTGCGTGGGACGAAAGGAATGACCGCGGAGGATATTATGAAAACTTATCCCAATATCCAGCTCAAGCGCGAGGTGGTGGCGACCGATGTGCATGGGGATAAAGTAGCGATTCCCGAAGGAGAAAAGTTTGAGAAGGTCCCAGTCTCAAGAGAAGAAGGATCTCCTCTAACAGAAGAAGAGGCGTTGATCAAGAAGACGGTCTCCAAAAATGACTTCATGAAAATTGTGGAGCGCTTTTATCCAAGAGTGGCTGATTTTTACGAGGACGAGGGAATACGAAGTGCAAAAGACTACATAACAAAAGTAGATCCTCGGACCATTGCTTTGGACCTTGATTCTGATTATAACACGATGAAAGCCATAGAGAGGCTTGTTGGTCCAACCGAAGAGGGAATCAGCACGGAAAAGATTATTGAGATGATGAAGGAGGGCGAGCTTAGAGAAGATCTTGGCACTAACAAAAGCTTCACTCCTGAGTTATCGGGAATCAGTAATGCTCCTGTTCCCGAAGAGAGAAAATTCTACGAACCATCAGGGCAAACAATTCCAGAGGGTATCTCTTATATATTTGATTCAGCGATGGAGAAAATGATTGGTTCAGCAGTAAAAAAAGAGCAAATCTTTAAGGATCACAAGACTATATTCCACCTATGGGCGACAAATCCCGATGCGGCGAAAATACTTGGCATCTCTCCTGCAGAACTGAATAGAAAGATGCGAAGTATGGCAGGATTTCCAGCGCAGGGAAAGAAAATTCAATCGGAAATCAATTCTGGGGTCCCAGAGCAATTCCAATGGAATGGTATCACCAACGCATCCTATTTTGAGAAAAGCGGTGTTTCAAGAAAAGACATTGATTCGGTTGTCAATGATATTGATGGTGCAAAAAAGAATGGTTTTTATGGACCGGATGGAGAAATGTTGCGCCGTGGCATCATGAATTCGTTTATGGCCATTGATACACGAATGCGATATGATGATCTCAATTTCAACATCAGAACACTCGACACGGCGCTCGGACAGTATGACAATTCCAAAATACTGATTACCATTGATAGTGGGTACGATGACACCATCGCTCATGAAATTGGTCACTATCTTGATTACAGATTTGCGCGAGAATTAGGCATTGGTTCATCGCCACTTTCAGATGCAAGTATCGGATGGGAATACGTCCAACAGAAATATGATATTTCCGAAGACCATGTTGCGTGGGCAAAACAATTCAAGAAATTCATTGACAGCATCGAGATGCGATCAGAGATTGGCGCAACTGCCCAACGCGCTGAGTATCTTCAAAAACGAACTGAGATATTTGCTCGATTCATTTCGAGATTTGTAGCATGGACGAACAAACAAGCTGGAATTCGAAATATAGAAAACAACTTCTACGCCGATATCTTTTATGAGAAGGACTTTCGCAACTTCATTAAATTGATGCAGAAGAAATCGGAACTGGATGCTATCTATGGCATCAAGCCTGTTTCGTCAATCGATATATCTGGGACAACAAATCTCGATGCGATTCAATCGGAAGAAGAATACAAAACTGGCGCGGCAAAGATTCTTCCTCCAAAGGAATATGACGAGGCACGCGCTATGGGGATTGAAGGATCTCAAGCAGCCGAAGACAAATTTGCAAAAGATCAGCGCGCGGTTCGCGCACAAAACCT
>JAKAJY010000070.1:1971-4354 GCA_021824845.1 archaeon | reverse complement strand
AAATGTTGATTCCGAAAGGCCAGACACCACCACGGCATTTTTGTATTTTGTCATAAATCAGGACAATAATGTTTTGCTTGGCAATGACGAAATAGTAAACCTAGTGGTGATTTATGCAGACAAGGACAGGCCAACTACTGGTGAGTTCATCAGACTACAGGTGGAAGAAAGCGAAGGATTGCTGCTAGACATGCAAAGAACAATTCCAAACATTTCTGGCTCGGTAGTCGATTTTGGTGGAAAGGTAAAGAGCCTGAATTAGGAAACTAGTTTTTTTACCAATTCTGTAAATTCTGCATTCTGCATTGGCGGTGTCTTCATTATCTGTAGATTTTGATCAACGTGACTCTGCGTTTTTTGGCCAACTAGCGGTGCCAAAACTCCAGGAGTTGAGCGAATGAATTGGAGACATTTTAGTGACGGAGTGGACAGTCCATTAAAATCTGGCAATGTTACTCCCGGCTCAATTAGTCTTCCCTGCATCAATGGAACGCTGGTAAATACACCAATTCCCAGAGATGTGGCAGCATCAAGTATTGACATTTCTTTGCCTCCAACAACTTGAGATTTTAGCATGAATGCCTGATCATAATACATGTTGTATGGTAACTGGATGAATCTGAATCCATGGTCATTTCCGCCAACCTTGGCCGCCATCTGAATTGTATTCTCTAGTGAAAGATAGTGTTGGTTTTCTTTTGGTACCCTAAAGCATTCCCATGTAGCCATCCCATAGAATCGAATCTTACCTTCCTTTCGCTTTTGCTCATAAAACTCGAAGACCTTTTCCAAGTTTTGCAGAAATTGCTCGCGTGAAATGTCTGGCTGTCCCTCTACCGCATTGTGCAAATACATCAAATCGATACAATCCAGTCCGAGATTATTCAGACTGCGGCTTAGCTGATCAGCCAAATATGGAAGGGTCATGCAATGATATCCAGATGAAATGTCGTTTGCCCCAATCACACCCTTGGCGGCATATTCCTTTTGCACATATGACCAAAATTCTTCTTTTACGTCTGCATCGTTTGTGACATAGCCGTTTTTTGTGCTCACAAAGATTTGATTTCGCTCTACTTTCCCTTGCGATATCAGATCAGATATTGCCCTTCCCACAGCACGTTCTGCCTTTTGCGCCCTATAGTTAATGGCAGTGTCAATCACATTGATTCCAGATATTATTGATTTTTTGATTGCCTCAATTACTGCAAGGTCAGTTTGTGAATCTGCGTTGCCAAGGTATGTGCCAATTCCAACATTGGATAAACTCAGGCCGTGAATGGTTTTGTAATTTTCTGCTATCAATCCTGGCCTTTGCGTGAATTTTTTTGTTCCTTCTGTTGTTGCAAAGCCAGAAATCATACCAGTACGCATTTTGTGTTTGATTTAACTGTTATTTGCCAGTATGGCAATCACAAACGACATTACAAACAATGCGCCAGTGACTCTGGAAAACAAAACCGTGGATTTCATCACGTGGACAAACTCGTTCATGTCACCTAGGGATTTTTTTATTTTAGATGCGGATTTTGATATCATGAATATTCCGGCAAATATAATCAGTGAATGACTCGGAAACAATCCAGTTATCACGCCAAATGCAACCAATCCATACACTACAGCTGGAAACACCAAGTACAGAGAAGCTGCCCTTGATTTTCCCAGTACGATGACTAGTGTTTTTCTCCCTTTTTGCTTGTCAGCATCATGATCAGGGAATGATGTGATAAACAAAACAAATGATGATAGAGCTCCAGCAATTATTCCAGCTATGATGTTTGTGGGAATTATTGCTTGGGTCTGAATGTACATTGTGCCCAAAACTATCATTGTTCCCTTGATTCCAACAAATATCTCGCCAAGGCCAGAATCGACTATTTTTGTAGAATAGAAATAGATTGAAAGTATCGCAAAGCCCAGAATCACTGCAATGACCCAGCCATGAAGAATGACAAAATATGCGCCTGCAAGTGAGCCTAAAACCAGACAGATCATGCCTGCACGATATACTGTGGATGGTTTGAGTAACCCTTCAGGCAAAACGCCAGTACCGCCGCTGAACTTGGTTCGCTTTGTTATGGTGTCAATCCCTCGCTTGTAATCCCAATAGTCATTTAGAAGATCAACACTTGCGTGCAATGCGATTACTCCGCCCATCGTTATTACACCAGACAGGACATCCAGTGTCTTTGTCTGCCAGTATGATATGGCAAGGCCGAGTGAGACTGCAATCACGGATGCTAAGAGAAATTTTATCCTAATTACTCGAAACCAGACAGATATGCTCATACAAGTGACTCGTCGCTAACGCTCAATGGTTTTCGTCCCATAAAGCCGACGTCTTTTTCATGCCAGAACTTTATCTCAGTTTCTCCTTCCTTCC
>JAKAJY010000070.1:0-1961 GCA_021824845.1 archaeon | reverse complement strand
AGCCACAAATCCTCATCAAATCTCTTTGATGGGAAATCCAACAGTCCTTCTTCTAGGCTTTTCAGAACAACACCGGTATTTTCCAGCTCTTCTACTAACCCATAGAATTTTGTTACTGCCGAGTTTAGCTGTTTTTTTATTGTGGAATAATCGCCCAGACTGGACGACATTCCCATCTGCGAGTTTAGTTGTGCCTCCAATTTTTGGACCTCGGCTTTTTGTTTTTGTAGTTCCTTGTATTTGTGAATCACTGCAGGCAGTGCGGCATTAGCTTCTTGAATTGTAAAATACGTAGGCAATATTTTGATTCAAAGAGATCGTCATTAAAAGGATTGTTGTGAGATTCTCTGCAAATTTATTACCACATACCATCCCAACAAAATTATGAGTGAGGAGCAACAGCTAGAAGAGTTAATCATGCAGACATTAGATGGAACACTATCCACCATTCCAATTTACATCCAAGAGGTGGAACAGAACAAGGCAGAACTACAAGTCAATGACGTTAAGGAATTTGTCTTTGGTGTGATAATTGGCATGGCGCTAGGCATGGCAAGCACGGCAATTGCTGCCATACGAAACGGAATGCCTACTGAAGAAGATCAAGTAAAGGTCAGAGACATGGTGTATTCCAAGATTCCGCAGATTCGCGAGAGGATTTTTGGTTGAATTTTTCCCCAAAGGAAAAAGCATTTTTGCAATCAATTGAAGAGGCGCGATTTGCAACTGCTGGAAAAATGCCACACGTAAAACCAGTCTCTTTTATTTTTGAGGACGATTCTTTCTATATTGCAACGGATTACAAAACAAGAACCTACAAAAATGTCAAAGAAAATCCAAATGCTGCCATATCTGTTGACATTTACAAAATTGGCGGACATAAGGCGGTTCTGGCCCAAGGCGAAATCAGAATAATAGAAGACGGTCCAGAATTTGCAAAGATTTACGCCAAATTCTTTGAGGGATTCGAGTGGGTCAGGCGCGATCCTTGGAAGGAAAAAGAGGCGCCATTTCTGAAACTAGTCCCAAAGACCAAGACCTCTTGGGGATTATGACAAAATATTTCAAACCCTGATCACACCAACAAACCATGGCAGACAAAATAAAATGCGCCCACATTCTGGTTGAAAAACAAAGCCAAGCACTTGCCATACTGGAGAGGCTGAAAAAAGGAGACAAGTTCGCAGACTTGGCAAAGGAGTTATCACTAGACACAGGATGCGGCAAGCGCGGCGGTGATTTGGGATATTTTGGAAGAGGTAGAATGGTAAAACCATTTGAGGCAGCTGCATTTGCATTATCTGTAGGACAAATATCAGAGCCAATAAAGACAGAGTTTGGCTATCACATCATCAAAAGACTAGCATAATTAGAAATACGCATCAAGTGATACGTCGGATTTTTGTAGGTCTTTTGTTAGCCTATCACCCATTGATTGAGATGCCTTGATCTTACGCTGGCCTACCCAATAATATGCCTCATCTATTGTCCCCTTGGCAATCAGAACTGTGAGATTTCCTTCTGCTTTTCTTCCGGTTCTGCCCTTTCTTTGGACAAATCGAATCGAGCTTGGTACATTATCAAAGAATATGACATCATTTACTTCGGATATGTCCAGTCCTTCTTCGCCTACTCGAGTTGCAATTAAAACCTTGTATTCACCATCTCTGAATTTTTGCACGGTTTCTATTTGCTGCTTTTGCTTTAGGCCTGCCTCACCTGCCTTGCCAATCAAAAATCCTGCAGACACGCCAAGCTCGACTAGTTTGGAGTGAATTATCTCAACGGAATCTCGATAGCTGGTAAACACAATTGCCCTGCCAGACAAAGATTTGACAATCTCTGCGAGCTTGACTATTTTGCTGTGCTCTATTCCTTTTTTCTGGGCATCTTGTGCAAATGCTACAGCCCTAATGAAATTGGAATCATTTTCAAACAAATCCTTGATGCCAGCTCCTTTT
>JAKAJY010000173.1 GCA_021824845.1 archaeon | reverse complement strand
GAGGTTCTTTCCGTTACAGACGAAGAAGCACGAATCCAAGTTGATTTTAAAGTAACAAACCCGAACTTCAAGTCCGTTATACTACAACTGATAAAATTCGAGCTGTACTCTGATGATACACGTGTATTAATCGCACAAATTGGCGACAGACCAGAAGGCGCAATCGAGGGCTCTAATTATTATACAATACTGAGCAACAATCCGCAAATCATCGGAGAGACAGTTACCATAAAGAACACCGGCAATGATCCCGAGTTCTGGTCTGCATTATCCAGTGGTACAGTAAACTGGAAGGTCAAAGGCGAGGCCAACTTTAATCTCAGCTCCATGACTGCAGGACACGAAAACATCATTCCATTCGAGTTCACTCCATAGGATCGTTTAATTCAAACAAACACATCTTTAGTATCCATTTTTGGCGATTTTAGCTGATGCTAAGCTCGTATTCAGTGAATAATTTGGCCCATGCCGCAGAATTCCTACTAAATCTGGCAAAAACATTGCACCATGAAATGGATACGCTGCAAAAACTAAAAGACGAAGTCACAGAACAACAGCAAGAAGCACACCGGGAAGGCCAGATGGCAAAAAAGATGACCAACTATCTTAGCGATGAGCTTGGCAGATTGGAACTAGAATCAAACTCGATTTCTGTTGGCACAAACTTGGAAAAACTCTCCCAAACAGAAACAAAGCTGCGAGTTCTTCGCGGACGATTGGGCGAGTTTGTCGATTCCGACGACGCAGGTAATTTACAACAATCAGATAACTCTCTTGCCGCAGATCTGAAATCATATGAAGAGTTCCTCCAGGATCTTACCATTCATCTCAATGAAAAAATCCCCCAGTTTGAGAAGATAATTAACAGACTAAGGGGGGAATGCCGAGAAGCCCAACAGCAAAAACTGCTCCTAAAGGAGATGACGGACCTGTTCGGCCAAGAACTAGACGAGCTGGACTCTACCTTTGCAGAATTAAAGGGAAACCAAGTAGTATCATAGAATTATAAAATTATGATAATTTGTCCTTATGAAAAAATTTTTGGCAAACTTATATAAGATTTGAGCTCAGATTTGTAATCAAATGGCAGAAGCAAGTCTAGCAGCATATGGCTCAGCAATTGGTGTCTTCATTGCCTTCGCAGTAGTATTATTCGCACTTCGCGGCAAGGGACACAAAGAATCACTAGAATAATTCTAGAGATCTTTTTTACTTCTTTTTAGTACCAAACAATTCAGTAATGGATATTTGTTTTTCATCATGCTTTTTGATGTAGCATCGCTCATAGTACTGACAGGTGGCACATTCCAACGACGGCTCCAAAATTGGAGTCTTTTTGTCGGCAATCAAATTGGAATAAACACGGACTCGCCTGATTACCTCTTCAAACATTTTCTTCTCGCGAGTCAGTGCAAACGATGTCTCTTTTCCCTCGCCAGTCAAATAAACAATCACTCCCTCTGTTTTGCCAAAGATCCACATGCATCCATTCAAATACAAAATGTCAGCCGCTGCTGGATTCTCAGGCGAGCCAGTTATAGTCTTGAATATTATGACAATATCATCCACTAGCATGTCTGCCTGTCCCTTTATCTTTATGTCTTCGATGGCAAATTCTCCAAGCTTGGAGCCATATGGAAGCTTTCTAATGAGTCCGCCCAAAACACCGCCAAAGTCCCTGCCGACAGGATCTATTGCATCAAATCTATCAAAGTAGGATCTTCTCATGCATCGTATGACTTCGTGCAGGAAAATCGACTTGCTGTCTGCAGGATCTGTTATTTGCGGTACTGTTTCCTTTGTCAGTATGTCTAGTGTTTCGTTTATGATCTGCTTGTAGTCCTTATCGCCCATCATGTATGATCACCCTAACTGAGCAGCCTCGTCAAATTCTTTGATATTCTATCAGAAAATGCCAATGCAACAAAGTGCAGCCCAAATCCAATCACTGCACCGACTAGAAGATTTCCAGTCGTAAAGTAAATTCCCAAAAACACCGACAGCGCAGGAATCGTCAGAACCAGCGCCAGAAAGGTGCTAACCCAAACAGTATTGACCAGGGTTTCGGTGGTAATGTCTGACTTTTTTTTGTGCAGTCGTATCATTGCTGGCTTTCTAGCCTCCTTTCCATATATAGCTTGAAAAACTATTCTTCCTGCTCTACAATAAGCCTAGACATTGTTGTCTGTGGCTCAATTTTCTGCTCTACTGCAAACGCAATTGCCGCAATGTTTCGCACCTCATATGAGGTTAGTTTTGTAATTCCAATTATTGTGGAAAAGCTGAACATTTTCGTAAATGATCTGGTTACTGCCTTGTAGATTGCCATCTCAAATGAGTGCTCAAATGCAGATACTGCCTCCATATTGTCTTCTGTCTGTGGTATGATGTCGCGATAGCGAGTTGTTGCTAGCTCATCCAGTACGCTTCTGACGGAATCCGATGAGATTATTTTTCCAAGCAAGTCTCTTGGAATGCTTGGTGTGTGAGTTACGATCAAGTTTTGGATCTGGTCTTCGTCTAGGCCCCAGAACTTGCCCCTAAGAATTGAGAGAATATTGTAAAAGTCAATATCCATTCCAACTAGCCTCATTATTTCCCGGTCTCGCGAGTTTCTCATTGCACGACCCAGTTGTTGGTACAAAATCTTGTCCAGAAATACGTCAAAGACTTGGACGTTTTTCTTGTCATTGTATAGTGTCACTGCATTTACCATTTCTTCGCCAAACTCAATTGAGCTCAGGCTTGCGATTGTCTCTTCTAGGTCCTTGGCAGTGAGTGCCTTTATGATAATGTCTCGCTGGTTGATTAGTTCTTCAGCATGCAGATTCAGGTGCGGCTCTATTTCTTCCTGGGATTTGCCCAGTGCCTTTCCCTTTAGGATTACTTTGAGATTTGATATTAGGAATTTTAGGTAATACGCATCCAAGATGTCCGACTTGCCGGCAGTCTTGGAAATGGAATAATGAATCTCTGCCAGCTCGCTTCGCAGCGCAGACTCTATTTTGCCTGCAGTAAATGGCTTGTTTACCTTGGATACGGCGTCCGCATATTTTGTGTTCTTAATTCTGGTGATTAGCTCATCCAAGTCTCTTGATTCTGCCAAGGTTTGCAGTTCCGTCTTTGTGAGAAGCTTGCCTCGCTGTGAGTATGATTTTACTGATGCAAAGACCTTTTGCGATCCGCCAGAGCCCATATTTTTGCCCCCTTGTGTAATGGATTTTAATGTTTGGAGGTTGTTTTTTGCAAAATTTGCTAATCAGCCTATCTCTTTTAGAAATGCAAGTGTTTTTTCCTTTTCCTGCTTTGGCATGCCAATGAATGACTCCAAAAATTCCTTTTGGATCAGAATTGCCTCATCCGATACTGAGATGAATCGCGCCTTTTCAAACGGCAAGAGATCGGAAAACTTGCCATCACAGTATGCCTTGACGTAGCTCTTAAACAATGAATACACAAATCTTGGTGCAAACTTTGCGATCATTTGTATTTCATCATTGAATTCCTTGCTAATTTTGGATTCGACAAAAAACCTCTCTAGGATTTTCTCGCGCCCAATTATCTCATCTAGTGCTATTGAAACTAAGAGTCCACTTTGTGTGAGCTGGTAAAACGGGATCCCCTTTTCTTGTAGTGCCTTTGGGCCGCGCCTAAGCGGTAAACGACCTGCCTCTTCTACCATCCCGAGTGGGATCAGAATCTCATCCAGATCCCGAAATATTCCTGAATAGATGTTCTTCCAAACCGTTCCATTTTCCTGCGCGATTCTCTGTGCAATTGCTGTGCGTGTTCTTTGTGTAGGATTTTTTTCGGTTGCCAAAGTAATAATGATTGATCGTTGCCTTGTTGCCTCGCCGGTGAGTTCTTGCTTTTTTGTCTTAAATGTCTCAAATATCGCTAGTTTTGATTCCATGCCTGTAACTCCATAACATAGTTTGTTAATTCTATGATATTATCCTAAAATCAGTCTATTTAACAATTTACATCTTTTCGACCCAAAACTTCTCTACGCTTAAATAATTTTCACCGTTGCAGACCTACAATGAAGAACAGGAATCACAAGTATGCTCTATTACTTGTGATAGCAGTTGCCGCAACTTCGACAGGCGTACTGTCAACAGCTTATGCGCAACAAGTCACCGACGGCATGGATGGTTATCAAACAAGAGGCACAGGAATTGATACTGGTAATCCAGCAGAATGCTGGTATGAAACAGCACCAGGTTCTGGCGCTTTTGCACCATGCATGATCGACAACGGTGACACCGCTTGGATACTAACTGCAACAACCTTGGTCCTATTCATGACCCCGGGTGTTGCATTTTTCTACGGCGGATTGGCAAGATCAAAGAACATGGTAAACGTACTAGGAATGACCCTAATTGTAATGGGTCTAATCTCAGTACAGTGGGTAT
>JAKAJY010000002.1 GCA_021824845.1 archaeon | reverse complement strand
AATGAATCTTGCCGGTGGAACGGAGATTGGGGGTGCAATGTTATCAGTATTTCCTGGAATGAGTCTAAAACCAACCACGGTAGGCATGCCATGTCCTGGATTTGATCTTGATGTTATTGATGAGTGCAAACAGTCCGTAACAAATCAAAAAGGATTCTTGGTGATCAAGGCACCATGGCCAAGCATCACGCGTGGATTGCTAGATGATAATACCAGATACATTCAGACATACTGGAGTCAGTATGGGGATGTTTGGTTTCATGGGGATTATGTGATAAGAGATTCCGATGGACTGTGGTACATGTACGGCCGAGTTGACGATGTCATCAATGTGTCAGGACATAGACTCAGTACAGTAGAAATCGAACAGACCATATCTCAGCATTCAGATGTTTTGAATTGTGCTGCAATATCGATTCCTGACGAAATTACTGGTGAAGCAATAGTTGTATTTGTGATACCAAAGAACAAAAATCAAGACCTAGAAAGACAAATTCAAGATTGGGTTTCAGACAAGATTGGCAAGATTGCACGCCCAAAATCCATCTACACCATACCAGACATGCCAAAAACACGCACGGGAAAAATTATGAGGCGCCTTTTGAGGGCAAAAATATTGGGTGAACCACTAGGGGATTTATCAGGCCTTGAGAATCCACAGGTGTTAGATGAGATAGTCAGAAAATCAATATGATTATTTTTTGATTTTCTTGATTTCCTGAGATACTAGTGGTAGAAATGCCCCGACATCAGTTACTATGCCCAGCGCCTGCCAGGTTCCCCTATCCATTAGCTTGGTGACAGTCGGCTGTGAAATATCAACCACTATAACCTTGACATGTGCAGGCAACATGTTACCAGTAGCTATAGAGTGTAACATCGTAGATACCATGATCACCATTTTTGCTTCTTTGAGCACTTTTTTGTATTCTTTTTGAGCAATTGCAGTATCTGTAATTACATCCGGTAATGGTCCGTCATCCCTAATAGAGCCTGCCAGAATATACGGTATTTTCTTTGTGACACATTCATACAAAATACCACGCTTTAACTCACCTTTTTTCACCATGCTCGAGATAGAGCCTGCTCGAAATACAGCATTTATGGTATCCATGTGGTTGCGATGTCCCTTTACTGCCAATGAGCCATCGTGCACATTCATGCCAAGCGATGTGCCCAATGTGGCATACTCTATGTCATGAACTGCCAAAGCATTTCCTGCCAACACACCATCAATGTAACCAAGTCTGATCAGTTCTGCTACGGAGTCAGCCGCACCGGTATGAACGATGGCAGGACCACCAACCAGAATTATCTTTCCGCCCGACTTTTTTGTTCTAAAAATATCCTCAGCTACTTTTTTTGCAATATGTTGAGTTGGTCGCTCTGATGAGCTACTGCTGCCCATGAATGCAAACACATTAGAGCCCTCTCGTGGTCGCTCTGGCGGGGTTATTTTTACACCAGATTCACCTACTACAATAAGGTCGCCCTTTTTGATGTCACGAATAGGCATGCAGCTTGCCTTGCCGTTTTTTACTACAATACACTTGTCCATCATCATATTATCCACCAGGACCCATTTTCCAGACAGCAGTATTTCCGTAGTATTATTGGTGGTAGAATAGAAGTCATCTGGCATCACCATATCTTTTGGTGCTGCCTTTAGTACCACGTTTCTTCCTATAGTGGCAGTTGCACCCTCTCGGTATACTTGCTCTAGGATTTTATCCAGATGATCCTGGTTTTTTCCTTGGATTTGCAGTTTGGCATAGCTTGGCTCTTTTTTCTTTTTACCCACAGTCATTTGCAGAACCTCAAACTCGCCGCCAAGGTCCATTATAACATCAAATATCTTGGTTAGTATCATAGAATCAATTAGGTGTCCTCTCACCTCAACTTCGGATGAAAATTTGGTCATTTGATTATCATACTCGGACTACCGAATTTAAAATGTGTCCCATATACAATATTTGACAAGCACAAAATAATCCACTATACAGGTAAGATGACTTTGCCCTCAAACTTGGGAATGTTGTCCTTTTGGAATTGTTCTACGATTTGGTCACACTGATCCTTTGGTATTCCCTGAACTAGTGCTTTTGTAAATCCGTTCTTATCACATATTGAGATGATGTACCCACTGGTGTCAGTCAGGACAAATCCACTGGACTCATCCACCACCGCGTACAAGTTTTCCTCACCTACCGGTTCCCATACGTCAGATTTTGTGTCACGCAGGGCAAGTGCAGGCATTGCCCTATTGTTTGTGAGCTTATTGAGGTATTCACGGGATACTGCAACTCGTTTTTTTCCTAGAGTCAGTGCTTGAAAGTATTGCAAGTGTCTTGGATTGGTGCAATAATTATTAAAACGTAGGGCAGATCACAGTGTGATGCCGCTGACAAACCAAGTAATCATGCTACTAAACGAGATAACAACACAAGTGCAAAACAAAAAAGCCCTCACCCCACAAGATGAATCATTAATCAAAGAGACGTTTAACAAAATGCTGAGATGTGGCCAATATTACAATGTGGAAGAAATTGAATCATGGTTTGAAAATGAAGGAACTTGGACGCATAAGCCCACCATCATACGAATAACGAACATGTCACATTATGTCCAGTCCAAGTTTGATCAAACTCCAAAAAAACTCAATGTCATAAAAGAACCAGACGATTGCGGATGTCACTAGAATTCAAGTTTTTCCAATAATTTCGCTACTGTCTTACTATTGTCTGCTCTTTGTGATAATATGCCATCTAGTCGTTTTTGGATTATATCGGTTTTTTCAGATGCTATGAGCTGAAAATACTCCTCATCCAGCGTGTTGTTTGCTTGCAGTCTCTTTATTATCTCAAATAATATCCCAATAAGCTCGTTTTGGGCTCGAATAAGTTCATCCTTGTCTGATGACACACTCAAGATTTTCAAATATGGTTAATGAGTGTTATTTGGAATCAACTACAAAGTAAGACGTAGTAGCTGCTGCCTAGGTTATTTTTCGTAATAGTTTTTTAATTTCCGGATCCGTTATCTGTTTTTTTGCCGAATCCAAAAACGGTTTTATTTTTTGTTTTGAGTATCCAGATTTTTTGTAGATGTTTGCTTGCAGTGCCATTTCTAATTTGTCTACTTGATGGAGTAGTTTTGCCTCCAAAGTTTGGTTTTTTTGATATTCTATCCATATTGAATGATATTGTCTTTGGATTTTTGGTTCTAGTGTAGAGAATATTTTTTTCATCGCTAGGTTTTCCAGTTTTATCTTTTTTGATTTTGGTCCATCATCCGGGGTGAGATCTCCAATAAGAGATTCTGCCAAATCATGCAATATGGCCATTTTGAGCACTTTTGCAGAGTCCAGTCTCTTTAAGTCAGACAGAATCATCGCCATTGCCGCAACACCAAAGGCATGGTCTGCAACCGATTCCGGCCTCGTGATTCCAAGTTTTTTCTGCCACCCAGATCTTGGAATGGTCTTTAGATGTAAAATAATATCAAAAATGGTACTAGTATTTTCTTGTGTCGCCTTCAAGCAGGCCTGATCCATGATGAACCCGGTCTATATGCTTTGAGAGATCTTCTTTTGTGTCAAATTCGGATTGACAGTATGGACATGAAACTTTGTTCATGATTTCACCCCGTTAATGCATCTATTAAATTAATTGTGATAATCAAAAGATAATAATTCCAATTACACCATCACACCATTGAAAATATACACAAAAACCGGTGATGATGGTACCACTGGATTGCAGGGTGGAAAAAGAGTCTCAAAATCAGATCTTAGAATCCAAGCATATGGCCTAGTTGATGAAATAAACTCTGTTTTGGGAATTGTGCTTACCTACGAACTAGACAAAGACATCAAGGACCTTCTGACATTAATTCAAAACGAATTATTTGTTGCTGGCTCCGATCTATCAAATCCAAACCTTGCAAATACGAAAAACCGCATAACAGATGTCATGGTCCTAAATCTAGAAAATTATATCGATAAATTTGAAGGTGAATTAGATCCACTTGCAAATTTCATATTGCCTGGAGGTCACATAATAGCATCATTTCTACACTTGGCGCGCACAACAACCAAACGAGCGGAAACAATAGTGGTGGAGCTATCAAAATCAGAGCAACTAAATCCAGAATGCCAAAAATACCTAAATCGATTATCTGATCTTTTGTTTGTCATGGCACGTCTGCTAAACAAGCGGACCAATACACCAGATGTGATCTGGAAGCCGTAAGAAATTTTTCTTGTACCAAAAGACACTTTAATTCCTAAATTTTGACGAAATCTGACGCCAAGGTAGCTCAGCCTGGGAGAGCACTCCGCTGAAGACGGAGCCGTCGTGGATTCAAGTCCCACCCTTGGCACATTTCATTTTATTTAATACCCCGCCCAACGTAGTTATTTGCTATGGT
>JAKAJY010000171.1 GCA_021824845.1 archaeon | reverse complement strand
TTTATGAAATAGCCATAGCCAGCATTGTCGCCTCCAGAGCCGTCAACGTATGCGCTAAGTTCCATCTTTGTATAACCTCGTAAGATTAACCCCTAAATTAACAATAGATACGTAAACTATTGCAGCTATCAGATGTGTGATTATCGAGGCAGCATACGGCTCATAGTGAATGGTGAGCAGATAATACTGCAAGTACCACCTAATGGCAATGTATACAATCTCGCCTGAACCAACTGATGTAATTATTTTTAATAGATCCTTTCTGAGCCTGGGTGAGTCAATTTTGCCAGATTCTGTGATGTATTTCTTTCTGTTATCTACATAGAACAGTGTCCCAAACGTGGAATAAAAGACAGCCAGATCCACCAGTAAAGTATAGCTGCTGTTCAGATAGTCCTCCTGCTCTGATAAAAGCTGAGCAGTTACTGCAGAAAAAATCACAGCCACAACAATAGACAAAAACAGGTTTTTGTTTAGCTTAAGATATTCCACGTATTTTTTTTGCACAAACTCTTGCAAAGAACTACACAGATAAATCTAGTCTGTCAGAACTAGGTAATCACAAGCAAGAACAATAAAAAACTGGTTCTAAATCTTTACAAAAAACTTAGTCTAGTTAATGCTCAGCCCAAAAAAACTTCCACTCGTTATAATATTGTACATAATGTCAATGCCAATTATAATGCTCAGTGAACCGACTGAATAACGAAGTATTTTGTTGATTCGATCAGAATAAACTGTAAATGAAAACGGCAGTCCTATTGCACTGCTTACCAACATCATTCCAATTATTGATCCCACCCCAAAGACCAGAATAAATGACAAAATGGTTTCCAAATCATGTAGTGTTGAGAGTGCCAAGACCACGAGGCTTCCACTGCCGGCCAATCCATGGATGCATCCAATGAGGTATGATTTGTGTCCGTGAGTGTGTTCCTTATCATGGGTGTGAGGATGTGTGTGGACTAGATCATCGTGAGCATGGGTATGGATGTGTTTTTGTTTTAGGCCTCGTTTAAGATATGTAAAGAATCCCAAGGTCACAAGCATCATACCTACTCCAAACTCAAAGTTGCCAAACATCGCATCAGGGATGCTCATCGAAAACACAAAGATCAGCAAGCTCACCAAGACCAGACTAGAAGTGTGTCCTGCGCCCCATAGTGCTCCCAGAACTGAGCTTCTCAGAGCACCTGAGCTAATTTGGCGAAAACGCCTAAGTGAACTCTTTTGTGCTAGCTTGGAGTTTTGTGTTGCCACCGCGACTACGTGATCAGGCTCAAATGCATGTGAGAGCCCCATTAGAAATCCGGAAACAAGCACGAAAAAGGGCGTTGCAGTTGGCAGTTCTTTGATTAGCTCTTCAAACATGTCTTTTCCCTCAAGCAGACTTTAGGATATAGTCTGAGATTCGAATTGGAGTATCCAAGACAATTAGTCTTTTGGTATTATCATCTAGTGTTACCTCAAATGACATTTGCTGCAAGGTCTCTGGAACCCCTATCATTACTTGTTCTGGTTTTAATAGAATGGATGCGTCTTTTTGGATTTGTTCAATTGATTTGCCCCCCTTAAGCTCAGAAACAACAAGTGCAGAAAATGCTGTGATGGTCTCGTTGATGTTTATTCTAAGATTGTGATCCAGCTTGTCCTTTACCATATTTGTCAGATTGGCAAAGATCTCCTCGTCTGTTTTGCTAGAATAGTGAAAAGTTCTTGTAAAAGGAGGAACATCAGGCTCCCCCTTTACAGTTATTTTGATGAGAGTCAATCTCGCTTTGGTATTTTTGGACGCGGAATATCCTTGTTAAAGTGATATGTATTTCCAGTTCCACGATATTCGTGTGGTCGTACAGGATCACCATTTTCCAGACCTCTCTTTGTTAGTGATAGTCCGGCCAAGAGTTCTATGATTAGTCTTTGTCCTAGTCCAGATGTGATGCCGCCGTTGTATGAGCTGCTATCACTTACATCGTACGCCGGAGCTACTTCCACTAGGTCCATTGCAAACCTGTCGGGATCAAATGATTTTGACAGTAATCTAACCATTCTCATTCCCTCCCTTGAGGTAAGACCGTTTGGTTCTGGCTCTCCAGTTCCCGGTGCATAAGATGGATCAAAAGAGTCAATGTCCCAGCTAAGGTAAACTGCATCGGTTCCATCATTGGCTCGGTCTGCAATTTCTTTTGCAATCATGTCAATTCCCAGCTCTTCAACATCAAGCATGGTAAACCACTGGAAATCTTGGTCCGACATCCACTTGTACAAGTCGCGTCCAGGCCAGTATCCACGCGGGCCAACCAAGGTGTAGTTCTTTCCTTTTAGGCAGCCCATCTCCATGATTCGTCTGATGTGTGCTCCATGGTCGTACTTGTAGCCAGTCAGTCCTTGCGGTGCGCAGTCTGCGTGAGTATCAAAGTGAATCATGCCAATGTTTTTGTATTTTTTAGCAAAGGCGCGAACGTTTGCAAATGTTATGGAATGATCTCCGCCCAACATTACGGGAATTCCTTCCTCATCGAGAACTTCTTTGACTTTTTGAGTCATTCTCTTGTGGGACTCAATTACATCGCCTGGCGAGACTTGGACGTCTCCATAATCTACTGTCTTGAAAGTTCCAAATGGATCTGCTCCTGTTTCTATGTTAAATCGCTCATATGGTGGAGACGGAATAGTAGATGCCGCACGAATTGCTCGCGGGCCATAACGCGCTCCAGGGCGAATGGTGGTTCCAAAATCAAATGGTTCACCAATAATTGCAACATCTGGTTTTACCTGGACTAGTTCTTTGTGAGATCTGATCCAGGGCAGATGTAGGAATGTGTTGATGCCAACAAATGGTGCTACATCGGCGCCGTTGTAGTCATCACCATAAAATTCCATTCCCATTTTTATCATCTATATCATCGCACGCAAATAATTAAACATTCCAAGTAAACTACGTATTTTATTTGTCAACTTGACAAAAACATATAGAGAAACAACAATCAAGTATGTGTAATTTACTTTTTCTTGATTAGATTTTTGTTTGATGCAAAAAAATTCTGATGCAAAAAATATTGTAAGAATTATAAAAAATAAAATCAGCTTATTTTAGAAATAATTTTACAAAATTTTTATACTTGATATGATACTATATCACATGGTCAGTGTCAGCTCAAAAGAAGATATTGAGAGAGAGTCAAAAAGAGTAATTGGCGCACTTTATGGAAACGTGACTGATTTCAAGGTCAACGAGACATTCCAGATTCCTGAAAAGGGACCAAGGCAGGCATGGGATGTTCAAGTCAGATTCATGCTAAACGGTCTAAAATATACAGTAGATCTTGAAATACAGGAAAAAGATGGCCAAGTCACCAATGCAAGACTGCTAGATACAATGACTCCACTTTAATTTTTTTCAATATTTTGTGCAGTAAGGCTGGAAAAGTTTGGCATGGTTAGGACTTCTTTTGCTATCTTGATCTTATCAGATAGTTCGTTAAGATAGATGTCGGCAAACTTTGCAAACGTCGGCACTCCATATTCGGGCTTGCTGTTTGCCTTGAACCTGGAATATTCCTCCTGGAGCCACTCAAAATTAGACTCTTTTAGTCTGATTACGTGGTTTTGCGCATCAAGCTTTGATTCAAACAGATTTGCCAAAAAGTAGCTGGTAAATCGGCTAAAGCACCTAACGTGGTATTTTTGTTCGTATTTTTCCTTTAGTTCCTTGTAGTTTTCCTTGAGCCACTCATCCACATCCAATCGAATTGTAATAGAGTTGTAGCGCCCTGACAGATCCAATCTAATGTTGTGCAGATTTACAGTATAGTATCCACGCTTGACCTCATTCATCATGATTATCAGAGTGCTTGGAAGAAACATTCCTGGATAATACGTATCGGTGATGTTGTGCAGTCTTGTCAAAAGATCAGGCTTTAGTCCAATTGTGGAATATCCTTTGCCGGGCATACGGCAATATGGAATCGAAGTTTATATTAATTTTCATATAGAGTTGTAAAGTTTTTTCTGCTCTGAGAATTCAGCTCAGGTCATTGCTAATTTTGCAAAAATACAATGTGCAAATCTAAGGCGAGTTATTTCTTTTTGAGGTCTCGGATTATGAGAAAAACTATCCAAAGTGAAGCAATTGCTACGGTTCCCACGCCCAATCCCACGGTAAATGAATCGCCAGGCCTGAGTTGAGTGAGACCGACGCCCAATAAAATCAATAAAATTGCAACCAGGTTTTGCTTGCTTACCATTAAAAATCAGAAATGATATCAATCTAATAAAACTTACAATACAATGTCACAACAAATTGAAAATCTCACAGATATGATAATTTTTTGAACGATAGCTAAGGATAAATCATTAACACAACTAAACATAAATGATTTCCATGTTTTTTCGAGCTGCAAAGACTCCAGATGATCTTATCCGTAAAGGAATTTCTCTATCTAAGAAAAGCAATTTCAAAGAGGCAATTGTATATTTTGATAAGATCCTAGATGTAGATGCAAAAAACGGTGCCGCTTGGTTTCGCAAGGGACTTGCCCTAAGGGAGCTGGGAAAATACGAAGAATCATTGATGTGTTTTCATAAAGCACTGGAAATCAATCCAAATAATT
>JAKAJY010000102.1 GCA_021824845.1 archaeon | reverse complement strand
CAGGCATTCTCAGATGCCGGCTGGAAAACTATTGCTGCATTTCAGACAAGAAATCCACCACACGTAGCACATGAAATGCTACAAAAGGAGTCCTTTCTTTCATGCGATGGAGTTTTTGTAAATCCACTAATTGGCAAGAAAAAGCCAGGCGATTTCATCGATGAAGTCATTTTAGAATCATACATTGCCATGATTAACAACTATTATCCAAAAAACAGGTGCTCACTAGCTACCCTGCACACAGAGATGCGTTATGCAGGACCAAAGGAGGCAATCCACCACGCAATAATGAGACAAAACTATGGTTGCACCAACATCATAATAGGTCGAGACCACGCAGGCGTTGGAAAATATTATTCGCCGTTTGCAGCACAAGAGATTTTCTCAGACTATCCAGACTTGGACATCAAGCCGTTGTTTTTCCCGGCGTTTTATTACTGTAAAAAATGTCTTGCATTTACAAACGAGCGAGCATGTCCACACTCACCAGACTTTCATGAGCAAATTAGCGGAACCAAGCTTCGATCCATCATTGATGAAGGCCAATCCCCCTCAGAATACATCATGAGACCAGAAGTAGTCAAAGTAATCCAGTCATACAAAAAGCCGTTTGTAGAATGAAACTTTTGATTTTATTATTTCTTGTAGGTCTGATAATACCTGTTTATGCGCAGGAATATGCAAACCCCTCACTATTACTAGAGACAATCAGCATTCCTCCCCAAGACTTTAACACAATTCGAGAGGGAGCAAAAATAATACGATTAAAGTCCGAGCATCCAGTATCTTGGCAAGTTACCATACAAAACGATCTGATTTATGCAAATCCAAACGGCAATGCCATACTACGGCTCTATGATGCAAAAATAGAGAACAAGTTTGTAGAAATTGGGATGGGCGGCCCACCTGAGCGAAAATTCTGGGTTGCGCTAAACTTTCCAGAAGAAGGTTATCTTCCTGCAACACGAATTGACAAGAACGGCTGGTTTGATGGCGCCAAAGTAATCGCAGGATACGGAGATGCACAGGGAATCACGGTAAATAATGGCCAAAGAATCGTAGTCAGCGGAATTGATCTGAAAAATTTCGTAGTCGGTGGTTATTCCGTATATGGAATGAATGAGCCAACGGATCCGCCAGCAATAAACTCTGGCACATTCACAATAGATGTTTTGTCTGGTGATGCATCAAAGAATCCATTTCATTACTATCCGTTCTTTGTGGCAGGCGGTGTTGGTGCGCTGATTGGAGTTTTATTACTAACTAAGCGTCGTGCTTCGTAGAATAATATTTGCAGAATTTTTTGATCTTACATACATGACACATTGGTGAGATTGGCTTGCAGATGTTTTGGCCATACATGACAAATGTATCATTGATTCGAAGCCAGTATTTCTTTGGGATCTTTGATATCAGTTCCTGTTCTGTCTGCTCTGGAGTCTTTGTCTCTACTAAACCCAACCTGTTTGATATTCGATGTACATGAATATCCACTGGGATGGCGGGCTTTTCAAATGCATATACCAAAACACAATTTGCTGTCTTTCTTCCAACCCCAGGTAGACTAACTAATTCATCCATATTTTTTGGCACCACTCCGCCGTATTGGGCGTGAATTATTTTTGCAACATCGATGATTCGCTTTGCCTTTACGTGATAGAACCCAATGGAATGGATTATCTTCTCAACATCCTTTACTTTGGCGCCAGCCAAGTCTTTTGCTGTTTTGTAGCGCAAAAACAATGACTTTACCACCCTTGCTGTGTTTTCGTCCTTTGTTCTGGCAGATAATATTGTTCCAATAAGTATGGCAAACGGATCCCCATTTTCTGATTCGTGCAATTCTCTTAATGCTGTCATTCTTGGCGGTTTAACAGAATTCATTGTACTGATCATGCCAGAAAGAATCTTCTCCATTGTTTTTTGATATGATAATTCCAAATAATAATCCTGCAAGAAGTATTATAGTGCCAAACCATACAATCACACCATGGAGCTGACAAAAGAAGAAGAGCTTGCACTAAAGGGAGAGTTTGGCGAAACACTACAAACTGCATATCGAATTCTGGTTGCAACAGGTGAGGCAACAAATGCACAAAAACTGATTCCAATTCAGTGGGCGCATCTTTCTGGCGTGAACTATAATACGATTGGCGATGCAGGAGAGGAATTTTTGTCCAAACTATCACAGGATGCCAAAGTAAAGGTAATGACTACGGTAAACCCGATGGGGTTCGACTTTGATAGTGTTTCAAGGTATGATTTGTCTGATGAATTCATTCTAAAACAAAAAAGCATTGCGGACTCGTACAAAAAAATGGGAGTCATTCCGTCTTTTTCCTGCATTCCATACGAGATATTTGATCTTCCACAAAAAGGAACACAGGTCTCATTTGCAGAATCCAATGCGGCAATATATGCAAATTCCATTGGTAATCTTAAAACAAACAAGGAAAGCGCATTTTCCGCCCTTGCAAGTGCATTGACTGGTAAGAGTCCGTACTCTGATCTGAGAATTGATGATACGCCAAACCTAACCATTCAGATGAAGGTGCAAGACCCAGACGAGCTTGCATTTGGGATGCTTGGATATTTTGCAGGCAAAGTAGCAGATAATGCAGTAAATCTCTCCGGTGTGTCAGGAATGGATAGGCGCAAATGCAAGGCACTCTGTGGTGGAATGGGAACCTCTGGTAGGTGTGGCAAGTTCATTCTAGGCGAGCAGACAGGCTCGGAAAAAATTGATTTTGATAAAAAAGAGATGCAAAAAATACACGATGAGCTAAACACTGCAGACAAGGGAGACATCATAACTCTGGGCAGTCCGCAGCTTGGGCTCCAAGAAATGGCAGACCTTTCCATGATGCTAAAGGGCAGAGAGTTCTCAAAGCGTTGCATGGTTTTTTGCCCAAGGTCGGTGCAAGAGCAAGCCCGAACCTTTGGATACACAAACGAAATAGAACATGCCGGATGTGAGATACTGTCTGATTGCTGTACATGTCTTTCCCCATTGATTGACAAGGACGAATTTGATTCTGTTACGACAAATTCCATCAAGGGAGCGTACTATCTGAACAACTCAAACGGCGTTGGTGTGAATCTAAAACCATTATCCAAAATAATATCTGATGAGACCAAATGAAAGTTATAGTTTCAGGAAAAGCACAAGGAAAAATTCTCAAGACAAACACACCGATTAACTTCTTGGGGACAGTTGACAAAAAAACCGGAACCATCCATGACTCAAAGCACGACTTGTATAACATACCAATGAAGGACTCTATTCTTGTGTTTCCAAACGGCATTGGAAGCAGCGTCGGCGCATACACAATTTATTCAATAAAATCAAATAATTCTGCGCCATCTGCGATGATCTGCAAAAAAGTTGATCTCACAGTCGCATCTGGGTGTGCATTAGCAAACATACCTCTAGTGATTGCAACTGATCAGGAATATGACAAATTGCAAAATGGAATAAGCCTTACACTGGATACTGATTCTGGTGTGCTATAGCTTTTCCCGTATTATCACACCATTTGGTTTCTCTTCTTTGAAGATTATTCCCTCAAATGAAAATATCTGGGTGTTTTTTTCCTTCCAGCAATTTGATGGCAGGCCTGCCTTTTGGCAAGTATGTTCTAGGAATTTTTCCTCATTCCATCCATATTCCACTGGTACTTGGGGCAAGAGCAGACCCGAGTGATGTCCTTGTCTGATGATTAGACCGTCTCGCCCTACCTTGATTTTTGATAATAATTCTTGAGGATTATCGAGTATGATCTCAGCTGGTGGAGTGAGAACAGTGACCTCAAATGTTATGCTGTCAAGCTCACGTGATTCCACTGGGGAAAACCTTGGATCCTCTGTTGCTGCAGCAATTGCCGCTTCTGGTAGCGCCTCAGATAATCTCTTTGGTAGGGGAAACCCGATGCATCCGCGCAGATCATTATTCAAGTTTAATGTGACAAAAACTCCGGCATCAAATGATAATTTTGATTCCACATCTTTGTCTAGCCTTGATTTGCGGCCGGACTTGAGGAATTCTGTGACAATTTTTCTTGCAGTAGAAACAAGAAATTCACCATCTTTATCTGAAATGTCATAATGTGTCATTGATTTCTGCGATTAATCTTTCCAAGTTTCTAATATGAGTTCCCACCCAATAAATGTGAGAGCACTTATCGCATTGCCAAAACTCTTGCACTAACTCGGCTACCTTTGGTGGAATCATTCCTATGATTTCTTGTTTTGATGCTTTTTGCAACATGCCATTGCATATGGAACATCTGGGATTGTCCAGTGTCAGCTTTTTCCAGCTCATTTTATGTGCAATCTCTATCATCTGTTCCTTTTCGGTATGTGTGAGAATTTGGATTGTTGGTATGTCTTGGTTTATAGCCTTGACTGCAAGCATTTGATCTTTTGTGATAATGGTTCGTTCTTCTTTTTTTGCAGATATGATCAGCTCATCATCATTGATTGTATTGTAATACTGTGTGTCAAATCCAAGCATTCGAAGCTTTTTTGCAATTGTTCCAAGCATCGAGTCTACAATAAATCTAGGGGGACTCAACTTTTGTGTTACCCGTCTCTGTTATGTGACTCTCACCTGCAGGAAGGGCGCGCACAAAATCGTCAATATCAAATTGCTTTG
>JAKAJY010000163.1 GCA_021824845.1 archaeon | reverse complement strand
ACTTGGATAATCCAACGCATATGTTATGGCGTCTGTGAGGTTCTTCTCTTCAATTACATCTAGTGGCATTTTGATAATTTTGTCTGTAATTGGTATTTAGGACTAGCGCTCAACTAATTTTAGATGTATCTGAAAATTGTTTTCTTGTCGCTATTTTTGCCATCTGAGACCATTGCAAAGTTGAACATTGGATAGTCGGATTTGTATTGCTTCATAAACGACCATGCCACATCGTGATTTCTAAACTCGGTTCTGATGCCATCTATTTCGATCTGCTGGCTATTCACATCAAATACAATGACGTTGTACTTTTTTGGTCGGTTGTGAGGTCTTGCCTTTAGGAACCATGTGAATGCAAATGCAAAGACAAACACCAGTATTAGGGCGCCACCTATTTCTCTGAAAAACCCCGTTACTGCGTTTGGTATTATTTGTCCAAAAACGGTGATGAAAATGTTGGTTACTATGCCAATCCCAAACAGGATGATCTGATCCATGCTCAGCTTTGACTTCATACTAAGATAACCCATCTGTAACACTTAATCTTATTGATGTGTATTTTGGCCTAATCT
Organism: archaeon; assembly: GCA_021824845.1. GTDB lineage: Archaea > Thermoproteota > Nitrososphaeria > Nitrososphaerales > Nitrosopumilaceae > Nitrosotenuis. The sequence continues at coordinate 4,097 of JAKAJY010000163.1, read as the reverse complement.
GGATCTTCGTATTTTTTGCTGCCTGCTGATTTTGAAGATGATTCCATGGGCTTCATCTTTTTGTGCAAGCCTTCGATTACTGCCTTGTAGCCTTCGGCATATTCTAGCTCTGATGGAACAAGTGTTGCTGGATGCACAAATCCTTGGCTTCTCATTGCGAGTGCCTTTTGCGTTGCAATGTTTCTGACATAATCCCAATCTGGGGTCGAAAATCCGTCAAATGGACCTGTGAATTTACCATCATGCATAGAAAATACCAATGCCTCCACAATTGGAATGCAAAAATCAATTGATGCCGCCGTGTTTAACTTGACTGGCATTAGTGGCATGTGGTGGCTACCTCTTGTGTTTCCTGCAACATAATGTGGGTTGTTGAAAACACTACCTAGTTCTTCAGTTGCAGGAAAGTTCTTTTGAGTTCTAACTATTGCTATTGGATCATCCTTTCCAACATATGTACCTGCAATGTTGTGCAGTCTGTCTGTTGAAAGAGATGCAATTGGCTCGCCGGCTTTTGTATATACCGATGAGATGACATATCTTCCTGGATACATCAGAGCTGCCTCCAAGATTGGCTTGTCTTGCCATAGCTCTAGTTCGGCAATTTTTCCTTCTTCCACATCCATTATGTTGAATTTGACTCCTGCTGCCAGTGACTTGTTTACAATCAGTCCGGTGTTTGATAATGCGTCTACAAATAATCTGTAAAATGGATAGTTGAATGCCCCTGGCTCGGTCTTGTCTGCTGCCAAAACAGTGAATGCCTCATTTGGTCTTTCGTCAAATTCTAGTTCTGCAACTCCCGGACCCATACCTTTTACGTTTCCTGAAAAAGAGTCCTTTAGAAGATCTTGACCGGCGCCGTATAGTCCCTCTGCTTTGGCAACCCTTGTTCCCTCCTCAAATGCCTTCCATGCTAATGCATGAATCTCGGAATTGTCTGTGCCTTTTGTGTGTGACATGATGATGTGTACATCGTCACCCGAGTATCCAATGTAGTGATCTAGCAAAAGATTTCCTGCGTTTTTTACAGTTTTTCTGACTGCATCAAGTAATCCATCGCTTGGTCTTGTATGTCCGCCAATTCCTCCAACATCAGCTTTGATTGCAGAAACTGTAACTTTCACAATTTCAGACTTTGATTACTTTGATTTATAGTATGTGAGGATTATTTTGCCAAATTTTTCCACAAAACTCGTCTGATCAAAAAAATCCAAAAAATAACAAAAAGTCTTGAAAAAATCGTAACGGTAATAAACCCCTCTAAGAAGGACAATCCTATGGCAACAAAACCACACTTGAACTTGATCGTAACAGGTCACATTGATAACGGCAAATCTACTACAATGGGACACTTCTTAATGGATATGGGTCTTGTAGACGAAAGAACCATCGCATCACATGCAGCCGAGTCTGAAAAGACAGGAAAAGGAGACACCTTCAAGTATGCGTGGGTTATGGATAACATTAAAGACGAAAGAGAAAGAGGTATCACAATTGACCTTGCTTTCCAAAAATTTGAAACACCAAAATACTTTTTCACTCTGATTGACGCACCAGGTCACAGAGACTTCATCAAAAACATGATTACTGGAGCTTCAGAAGCAGATGCAGCAATTCTAGTTCTTTCTGCAAAAGAAGGTGAAACTGATACTGCTATTGCACCAGGCGGACAAGCAAGAGAACATGCATTCTTGCTCAAGACTCTAGGCGTAAACCAGCTAATTGTAGCAATTAACAAGATGGATGACAGCAAATACTCTGAAGCAGCATACAAAGTTGCAAAGGAAAAGGCAGAAAAACTAGTAAAATCTGTCGGCTATAAATTAGAAAACGTACCGATCATTCCAGTATCTGGATGGAAAGGCGACAATCTCGTCAAGAAGTCCGAAAACATGCCATGGTGGACAGGAAAAACACTATTGCAAGCATTCGATGACTTTACAAATCCTGAAAAACCAGTTGGAAAACCACTCAGACTTCCAGTACAAGACGTCTATACAATTACTGGTGTAGGAACAGTACCTGTAGGGAGAGTAGAGACTGGAACATTCAAACCAAACGACAAAATCATTGTAATGCCATCAGGCGCATTAGGCGAAGTTAAATCAATTGAAACACACCACACCCAGCTAGAGAAAGCAGAGGCGGGTGACAACATTGGTTTCAACCTCAGAGGAATTGAAAAGAAAGACATCAAAAGAGGAGATGTCATCGGACATGCATCTGACCCACCAAAGGCAGCAAAAGAATTCAGAGCACAAATCATTGTAATTCATCACCCAACAGCTCTTGCACCTGGCTACACACCAGTAATGCATGCACACACAGCACAAGTTGCAGCAACAATCACAGAGTTTGAAGCAAAAATCAACCCAGCAACTGGTGGTGTAGATGAGCAAAATCCAAAATTCCTCAAAGTTGGAGATTCAGCAATTGTAAAGATTAGACCAGTACGACCAACATGTGTTGAGACATTCAAAGACTTTCCAGAACTTGGACGCTTTGCGCTCAGAGACATGGGTGCAACAATTGCAGCCGGTATCATCAAAGATATCACTGAAGAATACAAACCATAACTCGGGTCTTTGTTTTGACTCAATCCGCCCGAATAAAACTGACTAGCACCAACCTCCCTAAACTTGACGGTGTTTGCACAGAAATTATGGGCATTGGGGAAAAAACCGGTGTCAGAGTAAAAGGACCGACACCACTTCCGGTAAAACGATTAAACGTTGTTACAAGAAAATCTCCATGTGGAAACGGAACTGAAACTTATGAGAAATGGGAGATGAGAATGCACAGACGAATAATTGATCTGAGTGCAGACGACAAAGCAATCCGACAATTAATGAGACTCAAAATTCCAGATGATGTCTACATCGAGTTGTCCTTAAAGTAACTTATATCCTTAAATTACAGCTATTAAATTAGAAATCAAATGTCTGAAGAATCCACACCTGTTGAATCTACAGAAATTGCAATGGCACCAGTAACTGAAAAGTTTGATGTCATTTACAAATGTCTGCGATGTGGAACCAATGTAACAAATACCGAATTAACCCGGCTACCTGAGATAAAATGTATTTGTGGTTTTAGGGTCTTTACCAAAGTCAGACCACCAATTGTAAAAACAATCCAAGCAATCTAGTCTTTTTTGTAACTGTGATTTCTTTGCAGATGTGTTCGCATGTCTTCCATGTTTGTAAAGTCTAGGCTGCATAGTTTGCAGTTGTATGGCAAGTCTTTACCATGAACTATCTGCAAATGCTGCATCAGTTCTTCATTACTTGAAAATTTTTGATCACATTTCTCACATGGTATTTTGTTTTTGAATAATCTCATTTGCGGGATTCCTTTTGATCATCCCAGCATTTTCTGCATAATTGGCCTTCAAGACTCCATTCATTTTTTGGATTATATCTAAAAAAACTCAGGCGCTCACCGCAAACCGTACAAAACTCTTTTTTCTGATTAAAATCTATTTCTTTACCATCAAAGCATTTTTTGCACAACAATCCTTCCATATCCCACTGCCAGCGAGGTTCCCACAGATCCGTTATCTTTTGTATTACTCCACAACTAACACATTTTTGCTTTAATGTGCCGCTATAGTACTGCTCCATTGACTTCATGTAGCATTCTGCGCAGAGTGGATCCTTGAGATTCCATTCTTTTTTTGGTTTGTGCTTGCGCTTTGTTTCCTTATTACAAACGGTACAAATTCCCGGCTTTTTATCAAAAAGACCCAATGCATATCGATAAAGTGGATCTTTTAAAAAATGTAATCATAAAACTAAAAAAGTTAGTAAAAAACCTTAGATTTCTCTTAGGATCTTTTCTACTGCTTGTCCTGCATCAACCATGCCGTTGATCTTTGCGATCTCTTCGAGCTTTTTGTATTGGTCTGCAGTTAAACATACTGGCATAGTTCTTTTTGCCATGTTTCTATAACTGATTCTAATTTTATATCCTTTACGCTCACAAAATCGATCATAATTGATCTGAAAAAATATTTGTATGCAGAGCCCAGAGCACAGCGTTGACAAAAAGAAGACAAATTCTAGTCATTGGAAATAATGAAAGCGGTTGTACCC
>JAKAJY010000106.1 GCA_021824845.1 archaeon | reverse complement strand
GTCAAGTTCTGTAATGTTTTGTTTATGGATAAATGAGCCTCGTTTCTTGTCATTGTTTTGTATTACATCGTCTCCACTAGTTGGAAACGGAATTGGTAATTGCCCATGAGTCAGGGAAACAAGATCGACTCTTTTGTTGTTATCGTTGGACTTGAACCATTGTGTCCAGACATCAAAATTGGTAAACCATGTTCTATCATAATAGAAAATATCAGTTGTAGAAAATCCAAGTTTTAGTGTCGCATCGCCATATGTGCTTCCATCCACACACTCATCAATGAATTTGTAATCAACCTTGTAGACTTGATTGGAATTTCCAGTGTAGTGGGCCCTAAAATAATAGTCCACCAGAGCATCGTTGTTAAGATCATAGTCATCTGCACTCTTGTCAGACACATAAATTGGCGCGTGTCCCTTTCCCAGAATCGTAATATCTGCACTTGATAGGCCTGCAGAGCTGATCATCATTGTCAGACTAACCAAGACAATTATCAAGATGGACCTAGTATTCATCATGGTATAAGATTCAGTGCTGTATAAAAAAACTATTATCTCAAACTAGTGGTTGTATCGCTAAATTGACTATAATTTCTCTGTAAACTCTTTTGCGCCTTGCTTTGTTATGACCAGCACATCAATTCCGTCACCAGAAAATGAGTCCCTCATGGTTGCTGCCTTGACTGACTTTATTGCAAGATCAGTCGCATCCTTTTCTGACATGTTCTCTTTGAATTGATGATCCAAAACACCTAGTGCCATTTCTGCACCGGTTCCAACTGCAGCATATTCATCAGGTAAAACAGAGCCCAATGGATCCAATGTGTAAATGGTTGGCTTTCCTACCACACCACCAACTATAACCTGAGTCAAAAGCGGGAAGAAGCGTCTCTCATACATCATATTTGACATCATCTTTGCTATAGAATTCTGCGGTACATCACGTTTTAACTCCATCTTGCGGATTTTTGCCAGTGCTTTGATTTGCAATACCAGAATCTGCATGTCTGCAACCAAGCCTGCAACGCTTGTGCCCACCTTGTCGGTTAGTGTAAATGTCTTTTTTGTAGTCTTCGATACCAAGAAATTTCCGTATGCAATTCTTTTTTCGCTTGCAAACACTACACCGCCATCAAATGTAATTCCGACTGCGGTTGCACCTGGCATATACATTGACATATTTTGCTTTGATTTGGATGCACTTTAAAGTCTTTTCTGGGTGGTACAGGCTCAGAACTTGTCCAGAATATGGCACATGCATTTTGTGGTTTTTTTGAGCAGATCGATTCTTGCAAATTCGTTTGGCGAGTGGATTCTGGCAAACATGTAAGTCGATCCAATTGAAATGCAGGGTGCCTTGAGAACGCTTGCAAAGGAATGCATTGGGCCCGTACCAGCATTGGAGACATTTACGACGTAGCTGCCAAACGATGATTTTGCCGCAGCTTTAACATTTTCCACAAACGGACTGGTAGGGTCGGTTCTTGATGCTGCCTCGCCATGATACATCTTGATTTGAATATCAGAAAAGCCGTGTTTTTTTAGGTGTGATCTTAGTCTCGCCATCTGTTTTTTTGGATCCATCTTTGGAACCAATCTGAAATCAATTTTGACAGTTGCTGATGACGGTAAAACAGTTTTTGCACCTTGTAATGTATAGCCAGAAATCATGCCGGCAATGTTACATGTAGGATCACCGGCCAGTGCTTTTTTGACTGCGATTCCTTTTTTGTTATTTAGAAATTCGGATATTCCATACTCTGATTTGAATCCAGATTCATCAAAGGGCTCTTTTGATAATAGTTCTAAATCAGATTTGTTAAATGGTGTGACTTCCCTGTACCAGTCTTTTATCAAAATCTTGCCAGAAGAATCTCGCAGTGTCTTTAGTGCATCAACTAGTCGCCAAGCGGGATTTTTGATTATCACCGCCAAACTAGAGTGAGCATCACGTACAGACTCTTTTGCGGTCAGTTCTACGTACAGTAGTCCCTTCATGCCAAGACCGATTATTGGCCTGCTCTTTGCATCAACATAGCCAAACTCCCAGATCACACCATCGCATGAAAATTTTTTCTGATATTTTCTGAGATATTGCTCAACATGCGCACTACCTATTTCCTCTTCCCCTTCAATTACAAACTTTACATTACATGGAACATCACCTGTCTGTTGTAGGAATGCATCCACTGCCTTTATTCTGGTGATCAGTTCTCCCTTATCATCAGCAGAGCCGCGGCCAAAGATCTTGTTGCCCTTTACTACACCACTAAACGGTGGATCATCCCACAAATCAAACGGCTCCGCGGGCTGTACGTCATAATGATTGTAAAACAGAATGGTCTTGTTTGGGTTTTTCTTTGATTGTATCTCACCATAGACTAATGGTGCGACTCCCTTTAGCCTCAAAATTTCGGATTTTATTCCTGATTTTTTTAGCATCTTTGCAACAAGCCTTGCACATTGCTCAATCCCCTCGTTTTTTGCAGAAACGCTTGGCTGTCTGATCAGTGTTTGAAGATCCGAGACAAGACTTGGCATCGTATGGTCTATGTGCCGCAGAATTTTTTTCATCTAATCACTTTATCAAAGGTCTTCATGGCAGACGAGATATTATCAATCAGATCAGTTGCCAAAATATGGAATCCGTATTTCTTTTGTGCCAGTTTTCCTGCCATGCCATTTACGTATGATGCCGCAGCTGCAGATTCGATCGGGTTTCTATTTTTTGATAACAATCCGGCCACCAACCCAGACAGAACATCGCCAGTTCCGCCAACAGTCATGGATGCAAGATTTTTTGGGTTGATGTATGTTTGATTGCCATTTGATATCACATCTGTAGCGCCCTTGAGAAGTATGGTGGTTTGACAGTCCTTGGCAAATCTTTCTACTAGTGTAATTCGTTCTTTGATTTTATTTGATGGTAAGACCCCAAACAATCTTTGAAACTCGCCTGCATGTGGAGTCAGGACTACATTTTTGCCAGGAATCACAGGTAAGATGGCACCAACCAGTGCGCTTGCATCAAGGGATAATCGGACGTCTTGGTCAAGCAGTGACTTTACCAGATTTTTGAGTCCTTCCTCATCTGCTATTGCAAGGCCCATCCCTATTGTTGCAGAGTCCAATCCAGACTGGACTTGGCCTAACAGCTTGTTTGCAGAGCCACGAGTAAGCTTGGCATCAACCATCGGTATGACTATCAAATTAGGAGAAATGGCACGAGTAGCAGACGCATTAATCTTTGGAACCGCAGTATACACCAAGTCAGTTCCTGCCCGCAATGCGGCAAGGGAAGCCAGAACCGGTGCACCATGATACACGTAACTTCCACCAACAACTAGAACCTTACCGTTTTGTCCCTTGCGGGAGTCTTGTTTTCTGCCAGGAATGAATTTTCTTACTAGAATAGGAGTTAGTTTTTGGGCCACTATACCACTAGGTATGGTTTGGATAAATTTTCTTCGATTATAGATGGGCTTGCTTTGATTCGTCTTGGATCATTTGTCGTATTGTATCCAACACCTCTTTAGATTTTTTCTCTACTTGTTGTGCAAGCCAGTCTCGTTCTAGTCGTAGTTGTTCCTCTGAGCTTTGTAGTTTCAACAGGGTTTCCTGTAGTTTTTTGTTTAGATCATCGGATCGTGCCTTTTCTTCCGATATGGTCTTGTTTGCATTTTCCAGTTGGATTATCTTGGAGCTTAGCTCAGAGTTTAATCTTTGTAGGACGGATTCCTTCCATTTGTCTTCTTGCTCGATTTTTTCAAATTCTCGAATTCGGTCATTTAACAAACACGACAAGTCTTCCAGCATCTTTTCTCTTTGGATTGATTTCATCTTTCTGATATCGTCCGCAAAGCCAAGTTTTTCAATGTCTTGCTTTGTCACATGGTTCTCTGGGTGTAGTACACCAAAGATTTCCATGTTCTTGCGTGCCTCATCTAAGTGTAGTTTTTTGTCAGACTTTTTGTGCTGGGATAGCAATTCGGAACACTATACCAAATCTAAAAAAGACTATTAGATCGTGTTTGTGCATTTAGAGCGAACAGCGCACTAGTCGACTTCTGGTTTGGGTTCTTCAGTGGTTTCTTTTTTGGACTTTCTGTCATAGAAGGCCTTTCTTGCAAAGGCAACGTATGTTGTATGACCAATGCCATAAAAGGAGTGTCTTGTCTTGCCTTCCCTTGCCTCGATGGTTCTTAGAATATGCTCAGAGCACTCTATATCGGTAAACTCGTTCTCGATTAGGGATGCAGTCAGCTTTTCAAGCTGGTTCATGGTAGGACAGATTGCGACAAATGCGCCAGAGCCCTTGAGCATCTTTCGTACCTGCGGAACTACAGTCCAAGGATCCCCCAAGTCCACCACAGCCATGTCTGCATCGGTGAGTGGCATTTTTTTGGCGGTTTTTAGGTCCAACTCGTGCATTGTGACATATTTCATCATACCTGCACGGGTGATGTTCTTTTTTGCAATCTCCATAAAGTCTGGTGCCACATCAAAGGTGTAGACATGTCCTCGTGGCTTCACAATACTAGCAAGAAATGTGGTTAGCGCCCCACTACCGGTCCCGATTTCCAGTATTGTTTGACCTGACTGGACACCAGAGCGTGCCGCAATATATCCAAGATCTTTTGGATATACTATCTGTGTTCCATGCTGGCTTTTCATCACAAAGTCATGTATTGTGGGCTCCAAGAGATAGACGTACTTGTCCTTGTTGGTGCGGAGTCTGGAGCCATAT
>JAKAJY010000005.1 GCA_021824845.1 archaeon | reverse complement strand
CACAATTCAACACAAAAGTCTTGGTTTGTCTATGTGATGTATCTGATAAGGAGTCTGTAAAAAAAATGTCTAATGCCGTTTTAGAAAAATTTGGCAAGATCGATATTTTGGTAAACAATGCAGGATTTGCCATTTATGGTACAGTAGAAAACCTTACCATTGAGCAAATCGAATCACAAATGCAGACAAACTATTTTGGCATGATATATTGCATAAAAAATTTCCTTCCCATATTACAAAAGCAAAATTCTGGACATATAGTAAATGTAGCATCTGTTGCAGCTTCCTTTGGCTTGCCAGGAATTGCCTCATACTGCGCATCAAAGTCTGCCATGCTTGGCTTCTCTGAAGGACTAAAGCACGAGCTAAGGGGGACAAACATTGGAGTTACAGTAGTCAGCCCAATTATGGTCAGAACCAATTTCTTTGATCATGAATCTTTTGCAAAAATGCCAAAATATTCACCAACATCACTTGATCCAAAAACTGTGGCAAGTGCAATCATTAGAGCATCAGAATCATCACGCCTTGAAATCATAGTTCCAGGTATAGTACGAATTGGAGTCTGGCTCAAGCACACCATACCATTTGTGATAAACCCGATAATGGGCGCGGCATTTAGAAAACTACAAAAATAATTCTATTCTTCCGCGTCGCCAGACATATCATCTGATGCAACATCCATCAGTGTCAGCTTTTGCAGCTCAAATTGGTAAATTGCTGACATTTCTATTTCTTTTTCCTTTTTTAGGAATTCGATTGTCTTTTTTGCAAGCGGTGCCTTTAGCATGCTGATTCCAAACTCATACACAACACCAGTCTGGCACTCGGATGTTTTGACGTTTTTTGGCAGATCCAGCGTTACGATGTGGCGCCCATCCTCAACTGCCTCATACAATTGCGCATCGATTTTTTTATCAGCCTCATAAATTTCTAAAATGTAGCCCATTCTGGTTAGAGGTTCAGGCTTTGCGAACCTTGCGTTTTTTATGTCATCTAATACCCAGTCTGGGAGCTCGTCCTTCTTTTTGACCAAGAATCATTACCACCTAGACTTTATCTTTTTTGCTTTTTTGCCACCAGTCCAAATAATCATAGTGCTTGTCTTCTTTGGTGGGGTCGCGTCTGTTTACTTTTTCTCGAATGTCGCCTACCTGCTCTCGTGTGGCATATAGGCCACATCTTTTGCAGATGTAATGTTTTGTTACTGGGTCGAATTTCATAGGAATCTCGATTTGCTCAATGAGCTTTTGGACTCCTTCTTGGCTTCCTTCGGCAGCCTCTCGCTCAATTACTGCCTTGCGTTCTCTTGCTACACATTCTGGGCAATTAACCAATGAGTTTGCCAGAGAATTTTTCCATAAAAGCGTTCGCACTGCCACAACGAAATAGTATGGTAAGATCTGGTACGCGGATTATGTCATCATCCCTTTCGGTCATTTCGCCCATCGAAATACCGCGTACCAGACTATTTTGGAGTGATCAAAAAAGCTATTATCTCTTATCTTGACTCGAGCATTTCTGCGGCTATCTTGGCAGTGGTCCTTGCGCCGTTTGCAACAAAGTTAGCTTGGAATTGTTTTATGGATTCCTCAAATTTAGTATGGTTTGTCCTTAGCTGCATTATTGCAGAGATGACCTGCTTTGTGTTGTTTGCAGAGATTCCCAACCCGTGTTCTTGTGCCCACTGGATCTGGTTTGTCTGCTCATCGTATACCGGAATGCCAATGATTGGTTTACCCCTGATGCCAATTATCTCGCCCATCACTGTATGAGATCCATTGATCACTGCATAATCGCATTGCTCTAGTGTGCTTTCCTTTTCAGATTCTGATAAAAATCCAACATCAATCTGAATCCAGTCGACTTTCTTTTCTAGTGCTTCTGAGATGGAATAGTTTTTGCCGTCCATTCCTTTTACACTATCAATTGACGGATCTGCTGTAGCATGTGAGATGATTCGTTTTTCGTTTTTCATTTGTTCTGTTCTGAATACCCCTTCGTATTTTTTGCCAGTAATGCTGTTTGTGGACTTGTTGCCAGTTCGCATCCAATAGCCAAACTTGTTTCCATTGATTAATTGCTCAAGATCTGTTTTTGTACGGGTTATTTTTTTGTCCGATGCAAAATGTCCAGCATAAACTACTTTTTTCTTTATCTTCTCTGAAAAATTCAGATTATACTCACACATTGTATGTGGCGGAGGCGAATCAGCAACCACGATCTTTGTTGCCTTGGAGATTTGTTTTGCAATAAATAAAACTCCGGGATAAAAGTAAAATCTAGATTTCCAAAGCCTTGGCCTAAACTGGTTTGTGATGAATATTGATGGAATGTTTCTGTTTTTTGCCAAAATGTTTGGGCCCATATCGCCATCATTAATGACCAGATCAAATTTCTGTGAATCAAACAGTTCTCGTTCCTTTCTCAAATAGCTAGTGACCTGGCTGACCACTGATGGCCGGCCCTTTATCGGCAATATGGTATTCACCATTGACAAGAACACATCAGGACCGTATTTTCCGTCAATTGGCGTCGGCATGAGCATTTCGTGAACGTTTTCTTGCGGGAATCTTTTGAGTAGTTTTTGGTAAATGTCTTCCTTGCTGGAAAAATGAGCCTCATATTCTTTGATAAAATTAGGAAGCTCCTCATTTAGTGACATCATTCGGGAATAGTGTCCGTTTCCCCATGAATAGATGAATTGGCCTATCTTTTTCACAGCAACACATCAAAGTGAGTGCAATAAATTTTCAGTGCTTTATGGAATCCAAGATGTCATGGATGTTATTTGGGCCTATCTTGACTGTTATTGATTGGTGAGTCTTTATCGCACTTTGCGCCATGCTAGATTGATCAATTTTTGTCTGTGTGAATTTTAGTACTCCAAACTTTTCAATTTTGTGTAGATACTTGCCAAGGCCGATCTCTTTTGCAGTCTCTATTATGGAGTAGTCTAGGCCTGCAAGTGCAATCCATGATGTGAGCCTGTTTTTTGTTATGATGTTCAGGTTTTGCTCAATCAGCCATGCAGGAAATGCAAGAGGTGATAGTGAAAGGCAGATTTTTCCAATCTGCAGTTTTTTTGCCATTTGGCACAAGACTTGCGTGATTAACAAGGTCTTTTGTTGGATTGCCTTTGCAGTGTCTTGCTTGATTGGTATTTTGATAAACTCTAATGTGACGTTTTGGCTTAGCATTCTTGGAATTATTCTGTTTATGATCTTGACTAGCTCCATCAGATTTGCATCTGTATTATAACAAACCATAACCCTAACATCAAATCCCTGCTTGATTGCCTCAAGGCACGATATTGCAGATAGCTCATCATACACACAACACAAGACTTGTTGTTCCTGTGAATTGTACGGAATTCCGCCATGGCCTTTTTCCAAAAATATGGAGACGTAGGCATTTTTCCCAGTCAAATAGCAATGAATAAGCTTGTCATGTTTATGCTCAGTGCCAGGCCTGCATTCCATGTCAACTACTTTTTCAATCAGTGATGATGTGCCAGCAATTTCTACATCCTTTGGCAAATAACCAGAGGCATGGCCTTCCACTTTGACATAAAATGTTTCCCCTTTCAACAAAAGGTTGGAGCCTATTTTTCCAATTGATGGAACCACGACATTGAACTTGTTCTCAACTCGTCTTGCAATAGAGACCTGATCGATTCCAAACAACAGGTTGATGGCAGATGATGCAAAGACAGGATCGTTTGCATCTATTATTATGAGATCATCATCTGTAGTGATCTTACTGTATTGCTGATTCTGAATTTTTAGAATTTTTTTGATGTTTGATACTAGCAAAGTCTTCTTGTTTTTGGCAAAAATCGACGGAAAAACAACTACGAATGCAGGCTCGTTCATTTTTTCTCATGAATAAAACCGGCTTATAATTCTGATATGCCAGACCTCCAAATAATTATAAGACAAATTTCGGCCATCAGAGATGATTGTACACACAAGAACAAATTGACAAGATTAATCTCTCACTAAAAACACCTGAGGACGCACTAAGATGGGCATATGATACGTTTGGCGACAAGATTGCCAAGGCATCAAGCTTTGGCCCAGAAGACAGCGTAGTTACTGACATGATAATCAAGGTAAACCCAAAGGCCAGATTCTTCACACTGGATACGGGCAGACTAAACCAGGAAACATATGATGTGATGGATGCCATATCCAAAAAATACAAGATCAGCTTTGAGGTAATGTTTCCAGACACTGTACAAGTAGAGCAGATGGTTCGCACAAAGGGCATCAATCTCTTCTATGACAGCGTAGACAACAGAAAGCTTTGCTGTGAAATACGAAAAGTACGACCACTAAACAAGATTCTCTCGACTCTTGATGCTTGGGTCACTGGACTAAGAAAGGACCAAAACGAGAATCGCTCCAAGGCAGCGATGGTAGAAATTGACAAGCTTCACGGCGGAATAGTAAAGGTAAACCCGATCATTGATTGGAGTTGGGACCAAGTGCTATCATACATCAAGGAGAAAAACCTACCATACAACAAGCTACTCGATCAGGGCTACCCAAGCATTGGCTGTGAGCCATGCACTAGGGCAATCAAGCCAGGGGAGGACCTAAGGGCAGGAAGATGGTGGTGGGAATCTGATACACATAAAGAGTGTGGCCTACACATGGATCACAAGACATGAATATGATCAAAGCACACGGCGGCAAACTGGTAAACAGAATCGCACAAAAAAACACATCAGGAATGTTTTC
>JAKAJY010000048.1 GCA_021824845.1 archaeon | reverse complement strand
AATTGATGCACTAGCTACTCATCATTACTATGAATATGACATGCAAAAAAAGAAATTCTTTACAGATGGTGTCATAACTGGCTATGGTACAATCAATGGCAGACAAGTCTTTATTTTTGCATATGATTTTACGGTTTTGGGCGGCACACTCTCACAAATGGGCGCAAAGAAAATAACAAAACTCATGGATCATGCTGTGCGCACAGGCTGTCCAATAATCGGAATTGCTGATTCTGGTGGAGCAAGGATTCAAGAAGGAATCTTGAGCCTTGATGGATTTGCAGATATTTTCTATCACAATGAATTAGCATCTGGTGTTGTACCGCAAATCACTGCAAGCATAGGGCCATCAGCTGGAGGCGCAGTGTATTCACCAGCAATGACTGACTTTGTAATAATGGTTGAAAAGGCAGGAACAATGTATGTCACAGGACCAGAAGTAGTCAAGACGGTTCTTGGTGAGGAAGTATCATTTGAGGATCTAGGCGGCGCAATTACACATGGAACAAAATCTGGCGTTGCTCACTTTGTTGCAAAAAATGAATATGACTGTTTTGATAAAATCAAGACACTACTCTCATACATTCCATCAAATAATACTGAAGAAGCTCCGCACGTTGTAACTGATGATGATCCAAACAGAATGGACCACAATTTAATCAACAAAATCCCGGAAAATTCGCTTCAACCGTATGACATGAAGGAAATCATACTTGCTGTTGTGGACAATAATCAACTATTTGAGGTGCATGAATTATTTGCACAAAACGTCATAGTCGGATTTGCAAGAATGAATGGAAGAACTGTAGGAATTGTTGCAAACCAGCCAATGTATTTGGCAGGCGCTCTGGATATCGACTCTTCAAACAAGGCAGCTCGCTTTATTCGATATTGCGATGCATTTAACATTCCAATCATAACATTTGTGGATACTCCGGGCTACATGCCGGGAACCAATCAGGAACACAATGGCATCATTCGACACGGAAGCAAGCTTCTATACGCATATTGTGAAGCCACAGTGCCCAAGATTACACTAGTCATTGGTAAGGCATATGGTGGCGCATACATTGCAATGGGAAGCAAAAACCTTCGAACCGACATTAATTATGCGTGGCCAACTGCACAAATCGCAGTCCTAGGTTCAGAGGCCGCAGTCAAAATCATGAACAAAAAGGACCTTGATAATGCCAAAAATCCAGAAGATCTCAAAAAACAATTAACTGCTGAATTTAACGAAAAGTTTGCAAATCCATACGTTGCAGCCTCAAATGGCTCAGTTGACTCTGTAATTGATCCTGCTCAGACAAGACCAATGCTGATTAAAGCACTGGAAATGCTTGCAAACAAGCGAGACAAACAACTTCCAAGAAAACATGGAAACATAAACTTGTGATATTATGATCAAAAAAGTTCTAATCGCAAACAGGGGAGAGATCGCTTTGCGTGTTATAAGAACATGCAAGGCACTTGGACTAAAGACAGTTGCAGTGTACTCTGATGAAGACTATAACTCACTTCATGTCAAACAGGCAACCGAGGCGTATCATATTGGCAAAGCAGCCCCACGAGAGAGCTATCTGAATCAGGAAAAGATTCTAGATGCAATACTAAAATCCGGAGCAGATGCTGTGCATCCTGGATATGGATTTCTGTCTGAGAACTCTGACTTTGCCCAACTATGTGAGGACAACAAGATCAATTTCATTGGACCGTCAGCTGCGTCAATGGATCTTTGTGGTGATAAAATGAGATGCAAAGCAGCAATGTTCAAGGCCAAGGTTCCAACAGTTCCTGGCAGCCCAGACCTAGTAAAAGACGTAAACGAGGCACTAGACATTGCAAATGAAATTGGCTATCCAGTTTTACTAAAATCCGTATATGGTGGTGGAGGAAGAGGAATCCGACTAGTCCACAACGACAAGGAACTCAAAGAAGCATACGACACAGTAACTGGTGAGTCCATTGCCGCATTTGGCAAATCCGCCATTCTAGTTGAGAAATTCCTAGAAAAAATCCGACACATCGAATATCAGATGGCGCGAGACAAGCATGGAAACGCAGTACACATCTTTGAGAGAGAGTGCTCCATTCAAAGACGAAACCAAAAGCTAATCGAGCAAACTCCATCACCAGTAGTTGATCAGAAAACTCGAGACAGGGTAGGAGAATTGGTAGTAAAGGCAGCAGAGGCAGTAGACTATACAAACTTGGGCACTGCGGAATTTTTGCGAGCAGACAATGGTGATTTCTATTTTATCGAAATTAACGCAAGGCTCCAAGTAGAGCACCCAATCACGGAGCTTGTCTCTGGCTTGGATTTGGTCAAACTACAACTAGACATCGCAAACGGCGAGCCACTACCATTCAAACAAAAAGACTTGCACATGAACGGCTATGCAATAGAATGCAGAATCAACGCAGAAGATACATTTTTGGACTTTGCACCATCAACAGGACCAGTTCCTGATGTTACAATACCGTCTGGCCCTGGAGTTAGATGTGACACGTATCTGTATTCTGGATGTACAGTATCGCCATTCTATGACTCTTTGATGGCAAAGCTCGTCACATGGGGCCAAACCTTTGAGGAATCTCGAGTGCGAATGCTAAATGCATTAAACGACTTTTACATTCAGGGAGTGGAGACATCAATTCCTCTATACAAGACAATACTAAAGACAGAAGAATATCAAAAAGGAAATCTCTCAACTGACTTTTTGAAGCGATACGGAATAATTGACAGACTGACTGAAGACATCAAGTCAGACCAAAAGCAAAAGCAAGACGCAGCAATTGCAAGTGCAATCATGCATTCTGAATTCTTTAGAAGTAAAGTCAAATCATCGCATGCTCCAAGTCACCGCTGGAAGAGCCACATGGATGGGAGATAATAATGGAATACAAAATAGCAGACATTGAGGCAGCATTCAACGGACAGATAATACAAAAAACCGGCAACTCAGACTTCACCATCAAAATAAATGATAATCAGCACTCACTCAAAATTCTAAACATAAACACAAGAGGAATTGAGTTTGTCTTGGATTCACAATTCCACTCTGTAAAATATCTGGATGCAGGAACTGCACAAATGAAGATGGTAGTGGATGGCACTCCATTTACCGTAAGTATGCATCATTCACTCAATGATGTCGTCTACAAGAACTCTGGCGGAGGGGACTCTGGCGATGCACAAACGGCACTGCACAGCCAAATTCCAGGAAAAGTAGTGTCTGTGAATGTAAACGAGGGCGACAGCGTCAAAAAAGGTGATGTTGTATGCGTGCTAGAATCCATGAAGATGCAAGTATCCATAAAATCTCACAAGGATGGCACGATAAAGAAAATTAAAGTCAAGCCTACGGCATCTGTTGCAAAAAACGATGTTCTAGCAGAAATAGAATAAAAGAAAAAAATTTACTTTTTGAGAGAATCGATTATCTCTTGATAGTTTGGTTCTACTAGCGGGCTCTCAGATACCCACTTGTATGTGACTGTGCCGTTTTCATCAACTATGAAGATTGAGCGTTTTGCAGCATCATATCCCTTTACGTGAAGCAAGTCTGGCATCAAAATGTCATAATCACGAATTGTCTTTGATTTGTAGTCTCCAAGTATTGGATAGTTGAAATGGAATTTTTCTGCAAACGCCTTGTTTGCAAATGGACCATCATTTGATATTCCAATTATCTGTGCGCCCAGTGCAGAGATCTCATCCCATCTGTCTCTAAATGTGCACATCTCGGTTGTACACACGGGCGAGCTTGCGGCAACAAAAAATGACAGAACCACTTTTTTGCCTTTGAACTCGGAGAGTTTTTTCATTTTCAGATCGGTGTCTACCAGCTCAAACTCTGGAGCCTTGTCTCCAACATTTACCATACATCAAAATTTGATTATGTGGTATATCAATGATGTCGAAATAAATTTGTGATCGCAAATTTTTATTCAATTTTTTGCATAGCTTTTTATATAAACAAACGGGTGTCAAGCTGATTTGGTTGGGGAATATGCGGCTAGCTATAGTCATGTTCTTCTGATGTTTGGCTTTGCCATTATGGCTGTAGGTCCAGCACTTTTGATATCTCGCATGATCTCACCTAGGAAACTAAGTAATCCTGTCAAGTTTTTGCCAATGGAAGCAGGCCAAGTACCAAAGGGTGAGGGAAGAACCCACTTTATGATGCAGTATTATGCGTATGTTCTAATGTTTGTGGTGTTTGATGTGATGGCGATCTTTTTGTATGCGTGGGGAAGTTCACTTTTGAATCTGCCAAAGACTGCCACATTGCCAATAATTGCATTTTTGGGAATAATGTTTGCAGCAATGGCTTTTGCACTATATCAATCAAAGAGGCGAAACATATGGTAAGTCTTAATATCACTTGCAGAAAAAAATCCAGTGAGGGATTGAATTGCTAAAGGATCTGCTAACGCCCCAAAACGCCAACGTCTTTGTTGGCAAGCTAGGCGATGTATTGGTAAAGGCAGTTGACCAACCACTAGGATATGCAATAAACTGGAGCAGACTTTGGTCTCTCTGGCCGGTACACATTGAAACCGCATGCTGTAGTGTGGAATTTGGTGCTGCATCAAGTCCAAGATATGATGTGGAACGATTTGGAATCATTGAGGCATTTGGCTCACTGCGACAATGTGATCTTGTGGTGGTACAGGGAACAATCACAAGAAAGATGGCACCAAGACTCAGATTGGTGTATGATCAGATGCCAGAACCAAAATATGTCGTTGCCATGG
>JAKAJY010000149.1 GCA_021824845.1 archaeon | reverse complement strand
TGAGCAAAAATTTCACTATGATGGGTTTGTCTTTTTATCAAAACACGCAGCTCAGTCTGGCGAGCTTGCACTGACTTGTCACAGCACTGGAAATTTTGCGGGAGCTCAGTTTGGTGGAAATGAAAGACAGATCGCAATTCCACATCCAAACCTACAAAAATCATACATGCAAAAACTATACCAAAATCGAAACTCCTTCTCAGATTTTCAAATCGTCATAGAGGCAACACATCATGGACCAACAGCACTATCAAAGCCAACCATATTCATCGAGATCGGCACGACTGAAAAACAATGGAATGACGAACCCCTGTGCAGTTCTGTAGCAAATTTGGTTTTACAGGTCCTCTCAGAACCAATAAAGGAATTCCCAATGGCGATCTGCTTTGGCGGAACTCACTATCCAGAAAAATTTACGGAGGAATTAATCCATGGAAAATACGCATTGGGAACTGTAATTCCAAAACATGCCTTGGAATTCCTAGACGATGAGATGTTCTCACATATGATGTCACAAAACAAGCAGGCAACAACCGCATTGCTTGATTGGGGAGGACTAGGTCCGCACAAACAAAAAGTACTTGACTTACTAAAGACCACCAATCTTCAAGTGGTCAAACTTTGAACAAGCTAGATCAAGCCGTCTACAAAAAATTACTTGAGGTCCCAAAAGGCAAGGTCACAACATATGGAGATCTGGCGCGCGCAGTAGGACTAGAAAACGGCCAAAGAATAATCGGACAAATCATGGCAAGAAATCCATTTCCAGTTATTGTACCATGTCATCGAGTTGTCAAGTCCGATGGAAAAGTTGGAGGCTTTTTCTATGGCGACAAGGTCAAAACAAAGATGCTATCAGATGAAGGCGTTAAGATAAGTGACGGTAAAATCAAAGATTGGGAAAAAACTGTTTTTAGGTTCTAGATTTTCTGTGCTCTTTTATTTCTTCAATTAGTCCTCTTAGGTGAGCAATGTTTCTGACTGTGTTTCCGCTTACCTTGCGATATAGAGTCCAAAATTCTGGATTTGTGATCTCTTTTCGGTCCTTTGCAACTCGTAGTCTGTGTCGCAGGGATCGAACCTTTTTCACATAGACCTCTTTTTTGCCTACGCGTGCACCTTTGCGTCCTTTCTTGGAGCCTGTTGTAGTTCCACGTTTTTTCTTTTGTGCCTTTTTGAATTTTGATCTTCCACGTGAAGTACCTTTTGCTGCCTTGATTGTAATTGCGCCAGCTGTAATCAAGCCACGGATATTGGCTCGTGTGATTGCATCTGCGATATCATCTGATCTTTCTGGATCAAACTTGATTCTGTCCAGTCCTACTCCTACAACTCGTGAGACGAGTCGTTTTTTGGTTCTAAGATTTACTACCACTTGTTCTCACTCTTGCGTTAAAGACTTTGAATTTCTTTTGTACTGCAACTGTAACTATCTCTACTCTTTTCTTTTGTCCTACTCCATGTGCGATTCTTACTCCATCCGTCTTTGGGTTTAGTTTTTGTAAATCGGTAACATTGTGAATCAAATTATCTGTAAATCCTGAAGGGTGTAGTCCTCTTGCTGCTTTCGGACCACCATAGCCTACCTTTACCAATCCTGGTCTGCCACGGAACTTTTGTTTTCTTTGGTGATTGTCAATTCCCTTTGGTTTTCTCCATGCTTTGTGTATTCTGACATAACGCCAGCTTTCCTGTCTTACAAAGTCTGGCCTCTTTTCGTTTATTTTCTCACGTAGTGCCAAGATCTCCTTATTGATGGTCAATAGATTGCACTCTTGGATTTTTCAATAAATAGGTTGCTTTGAGATCAGCCACAAAAAGGTAAGAGATAATAATGATGTATAGTCGGTTTGGATATTCAATGAACGCATCCAGTTCCTTGATTGTCTGGTGAAAAAATGGATTCAAAAACAACCCTTACGCCAAAATTTGTCGCACAAATAGAGGCGTTTGGTATCAAGCCGTCCCAAGTCTTTAGAAATCTAATGCCTGAGAAACTAGTGGAAGCAGCTGTACAAAGAAACGAAGGTATGGTGACTGCTACTGGCTCACTAGCAGTAAAAACAGGAAAATACACTGGAAGATCCCCTGATGATAGATACATCGTAGATGATGATGAAACTCACGATAATGTGGACTGGGGTAAGGTAAACCACCCGTTCCCAATTGACAGATTTGATAAGATTTTTGCAAAGATGAAAAAGTTTGTAGAAGGAAAGGAGCTTTTTGTCTTTGATGGCTTTGTTGGCGCCGACAAGGATCACCGACTGGCGATACGAGTCATAAACGATCATGCCTGGCAAAGCCTCTTTGCAAGACAGCTCTTTGTGAGACCTTCTGCAGCAGAGCTTGACGATCATGAACCTGATTTTACCATATTGTGCATTAATGGGTTTGAGGCAATTCCAGAAGTTGACGGAACCGGCTCCAATGTCTTTATCCTAATTGATCTAACAAAGAGACTTGTCCTGATTGGTGGCACAAGCTATGCCGGAGAAATGAAAAAATCCATGTTTGGAGTAATGAACTATCTTCTGCCAAAGAAAGGAGTATTTCCAATGCACTGCTCTGCAAACATTGGCAAAAATGGCGACACTGCATTGTTCTTTGGATTGTCTGGTACTGGAAAAACCACACTTTCTGCAGATTCCGATAGAATGCTAATTGGCGATGATGAGCACGGATGGTCAGACAAGGGAGTCTTTAACTTTGAAGGCGGATGTTATGCAAAATGCATCAACCTAAACCAAGAATCAGAACCGCAAATCTGGAACGCAATCAAGTCTGGTGCAGTTTTAGAAAATGTAGTAATTGACAAGCAAACACTCAAGCCAAACTTTGATGATGGCTCACTAACCGAAAACACACGAGCTGCTTATCCACTAGAATACATCCCAACTGCAATCTTCCCAAGCGTTGGCGGAAATCCAAAAGTCATAGTGTTTCTAACAGCTGATGCACTCGGAGTTTTGCCACCAGTATCCAGATTGACCAAGGAAGGTGCAATGTATCACTTCATGTCTGGCTATACTAGTAAATTAGCTGGAACCGAACGTGGAATCAAAGAACCCAAAGCAACATTTTCCGAGTGCTTTGGTTCACCATTCATGCCAAGACCTGCATCGGTTTATGCAAAGATGCTTGGAGACAAAATCCGAAGCCATAATACCGTAGTCTATCTGATTAATACCGGCTGGTCTGGAGGACCATATGGAGTAGGAAAGCGGGTCAGCATCAAATATTCGAGAGCAATGGTTACTGCCGCACTTACTGGGGCCCTTGATATTGTAAAGTACCGACATGATGATCTATTCAACTTGGATGTTCCAACAGAATGTCCCGGTGTCCCATCAGATGTTCTTGATCCAAAATCGACTTGGCAAGAACGCGATGGTTATGATCTATCAGCAAGAAAGCTTGCACAAATGTTTGTGGATAATTTCAAGAAATTCAAAAACGTCGATCCAGTGATAGTTAGCGCAGGACCAAAACCGTAGAAATTATTTTTTGTAAATTATCAAGCCAATCATTCCAACAATTATACTGATTCCAACTATGATGAGTAGCGGTTGATTTGGTATTCCAATGTCTAGTGCAAAACTAGGCGTGGTGGATTCGACTGTTATGGTATTGTAGAGACTGGTGGTGTTTTTGCCGGATTTGAGGTCTGCCTGAATCCAGTATGTATCAGAGTTCTGAACCGTGATGAATTTACTTTCTGTTGGAGTAATGGAGATGCTATCGATTAATCTAGAGTCTTGATTATACACTGAAATTTTGGCATAGGACCATTCTTGCTCCGACTCTATTGTAAAGTCCATCTTCCCATTGTCTTCACTGATTCTGATTGCACCATCTGAGATGCGCAACAAAACCGGAATGTGATATGTTGTGGAGTGATCCAAAACTATGATGCTTCCTTGATATTCTCCAACTCTAGATTCTACAATGTTTGCCGTAACACTCAGAATCGTGCCATCAATTTTGTGATCAAATCTTACAATCTTATCGTCAAATTCGATACTGATTGTTGGATTGGGCTTTGCACCATCTATTGTGTTTAGCTCAAATTCTACTGTCTGAGACTTTGCAAATGGGGAAAGATCAAAAATAGCATAGTCTGGGTTGATTATCAGATTTGCATCAAATGCCTTTGTTATGTTTAGCCTACCCACACCACTTATCTCCTGAGGAAATAATGTTCCAAATGTATCTGATACAGGATCTGCAGTGGTGGAAATTATGGACTTGATTTGTTGTGGGCTTAGTGTGGGATTCTTCTGCAATAATATGGCGGCCGCACCTGAAACATGTGGTGCTGCAAAACTGGTTCCACTGGTAAGATTGTACATTCCATACGTGGATGTTGTATTCACAAAGACTCCAGGTGCGACAAGGTTTGGCTTGATGTAAAATGGAGACACGGGGCCGCGTGAGCTAAAAAATGACACAAAGTCTGGATGATAAAAGGTATTGATGATTCCAGCGGTTTTATTCTCAAGCATTGCATTGATCTCTAACCCGTCTTCTTTTGACATGGATACTACGGTAATTCTTGGCTGATACTCTGGGCCTTCCAGCTTGTTCTTTAGGTCGCCAAGAAATATCCCCGGTTCGTTGTTGTACACAATAAGTGCCTTGGCGCCTGCATTTGCAGCGTTTTTCTCTTTTTCAGAAAAATACACCAGTTCGTCTTTTGTGTCGCTACCACGCTCTACTAGCAATATCTTATCCATAACATCTATTCCTTGCAGATCTGAGCTTCGA
>JAKAJY010000144.1 GCA_021824845.1 archaeon | reverse complement strand
ATCAAACCATGGTTCAATTTGATATCGAAAACTCTATTTACAGAATCTCTCGTAAGCAATACGAGTTAGCTCAAAAACGCTATAAACTTCCAATTGGGTTTGATGAACATTTGGCAATTCTTGTTGCGCGCTACATTGCAATTGGTACGACAAATAATCATGCATCCGTTCCTCCGAAAGTCATAGAATTTTGCTCCGTGAACACTGAGATGTTTGGGAGTCCATTGAATACAAGCGCAGAACAATATTGTTCTCCAATGTTCGACATTGAGAAAGATTTTGGAAGCATTGGTTCATTTTTCAACATTGAATTAACTCCTGACACATATTTGTGTAATCCGCCTTATGATGAAGTCATAATAAATCAAGCTATGCGGAAAATTTTGTCAGCGTTTGATAGGAATGTAGAAATGACGGTCATTATAGTTTTACCTGCATGGGATATTGAGACTCAGCTGTTGATCAATCAAACAGAAACTTTGGCTGGAGGAACAAAAACTGTCAAGCCTGTCAAATATGTCGAATTTCCGATCATCAGTGAAATCAAGCGCAGTAGATTTCTTCGTTCCAATGTTTTGTTGAATTATGAAGATCATCGCTTCTATAATTTCTACACTGATGAACATGTTGCGCTGACTGACACACATCTTTTTGTCATGAGCAACACAATGTATAATCTGACTGCTATGGAGATCGCAGATTTCTGGAGGAGGATTTTCTCCTGATTTACTTGGTGTTGATTTCTAAAAGAATAATGTAGCCGATTGGCTACATTAAAATGTCAGATTGAGCGAGATAGGACAATGATCGCTTCCCATGAATGTATCCAAAATCTCAGATTCACAATGCTGTAACTTCTCATAAGATTCTTTGTCAATGACAGCCAAATCAATTCTCCAGCCGCTTCCTCTTTCCCTCTGCTTACTCTTAGCATCCCAAAAAGTGTATTGAACTCTGTCAGGATTCTTTGTTCTATACACATCAATCCAGCCATGATCTTGGATGAACTTAAATGTTGTTCTCTCCTCAATTGTGAAACCTGCAGAATGTTGATTTCGCTTTGGATTGTGGATGTCAATGTCATTCGGCGCAACATTCCAATCACCCATGATGATTACTGCTTTGTTTGGATTTACTTCTTTGAGTTTCTTGATATGTGCCAACAATGTTACCAACCATTCAACCTTATAATCCAATCTCCCGACTTCCTGCATACCAGCATTTACAGCATAAATTCCAACAACAAAACACTTATGCAATTCTAGAGTAATGATACGACCTTCTTTCTCACGTTCATGGCCAGCAAATCCAAGTGAAGACGAAAGAATTTCAATATTTGGCTTGTAGGCAATTGCTAAACCATGTCTACCAGCTTTCTCAGCACAATTGAAAATCCATTGATATCCTGGCATGACTTTGTTTACAGTTGTTTTGATTTCTTGCTCCTTGGATCGATTTCCTTTGATCTCATTCCAAATGATGATGTCTGGATCATGTTCAGCAAGTAATCTCTTGACTTCTCCAGAACTCTTGTCCATCAAAGCCCTGATTCCATTCGGGTTCCACGCAATGATCGATAAAGAACAAAGGGGACCATTTGGTCCCTTTTCTTCATTTGCTGCATGGTCGAGCATCATACTCTGAAAATTCTTTGAGATTTGTTAAAGAAATTAAGAATGAATTTCTAAAAATCATAATCATATTTTCGAAATTCATTTAAATTTATTTATGTATAATGCATGCACCAGTTACAAGAAAATATGCTTGTGGATTCAACTGGGCTGAGCTTGATGAACTTGCTAGAGATAAACCTTGGGTGGAACAATTAGAAATTCGTCAGATTTTGGTTACTCAGGGTGTCATCAATGAGCTTGAGCAAGAATCTGCACATGATAAACCTGTGCAGTCTTACTCAGACTCTTCCCCTGCCAAGTTCATTAATCCTAAAGAAGAAAATCCAACTGATTTATTATCACCGTCACCTGAAACCGAAGAATCATCCGAGAAAGAGAATCCTGTAGAAAATCCTACAAACGTTGAAACAAAGAAATCAAAGAAAACGAAGAAGAAATCAAAGAAGCCGAAGAAAAAACAAATCAAAGATTCTGATGACGATTTTCTTGATCAAGCTATTAAAGAGGCTGATATAGAGCGTAAGAGAATGGAGCAAAAGAAGAAGAAAGAATCTGAGGCGAAAGAATCTAGACCCTCCAAAACTAACGACACTTCTGAGATCATAGGTGCGGCGAAATCAGAGAAAGTTCAGATTCCTGTCATAACTCCAGAAATGATTTACATCAATGGAAACAAGGAGCAAGTTCACGAGACTGTTGAGCATGCATTCAAAAATAGTGAGCGATTTGCAAAGCTTTTGGCTTCAACTCATGAGAAGGAAAGAATGATGGATATGCGACTGAATGATAAAGTTTGGATTTCTTTGTGTCAAGCAATTTATCTTAAGTATAAGGACAAAATTATCATTGAACATGCTAGACATTCAGTCGAGTATTATCAAAACATTCTGATGAACTACTTGCGTGATGTGGTTTGTTCAGCATTGACGAATTTTCAAGACAAAGGGGTTTTAGAAACATACAAACCAGATGAAACCCCTATATGTCTGATCTTTCTGCAAAAATCTATTGGAGAAGTCTTTCCGTCATTGGATGTTGCCCTACCAGTCGAGAAAATGATCAAATACAATCTTCTTCCAAAAGACATATCAACGTATAAACCATTTGGTGAAGACAAAAAATTGTGGGGGTTTGCATTGCTTAATTCCTTGTCAATGAAATTTTCTGTGTTGATGGGAGTTTTTGAAGAGGCGCCAGGAAAGTTTATTTATTATATGCTAGCATTCAATCGTGTGACGCAGAATATGGATGAACTCCTCCAGCGGGAAGATATTAAATTTATGAAAGACAGCCAGGAAGAATCCTTCGTTGATGGTGAAGAAAGACTGATCATTAAGCGTAACGATATGGCCTAAAGAGACGACCTAAAGGTCATCTGTTCTCTTTAGCCATTTCCTTCGCTCATAATTTCGTGGAATCGCTTGATTCTGAAGGATTTTGTTAGTTTCAAGAATGATGCAATTCTCCAAATTCAACGATTTTGGAAATTGTTGGTTGGACAGCATTAGATTTTCTCGGAAGGAAGATTTGCATTGTAAGTGGAAATCTCCTCGCATCCAAAGTTTGTTGGAAGCATAGCAATTTCACTCACAAATTTGATTTTCCTGCATCGCCAATTTTAGGATGTCCTTCAGAAAAATGGGTTGTTCGTGGAAAATTGGATTTCTGCATCAAACCAACAACTAACCAAATCCTCCAGCACCGAAAATTATTGGAAGATCGACTGATCTTTCAAACATAAGGATATATGCAGACTGAAGGAGGGCCAATTAGGGAAAACAGAGGGGCCGTCAGGCTCCTCTTTCCTAATCGGCCTGCTTGACAAGGAGCTCCAACATCAACAACAACTCCTCAGGAACCAATGCATCTTCTCCTCGCATGATTGTCATTGTAATATCTCCGTTTTCATGAGGTTGACTGTAGTACGGATATGTCGATGATTTTTCTCCGACACGACGAACAGAATCAAATTTGTTCTTATAGCCAGTGATAATTTTCCATGCATTTGTAGCTTGAATACGATTAAGATTGTTTAACGCTACAGCAAGAGCTCTTTTCCTTTCGATTGGCATAATTTCATTTGGATCAACCTGTTTTTTCAGAATATCTAGCAAATCCATTTTCGTCAAAATGGATTTTAAAATTTCATAAGTCATTATCTACGACGGTTACGTGGAATGAACTTCTTTGTTGGCTTAGCAACAGTTACCTCATTTCGTACCAAAGTTGCTCCACTTTGAGAGCTAACTTGTGTCTTGAACTTGCTCAT
This sequence comes from archaeon, assembly GCA_021824845.1. Classification (GTDB taxonomy): domain Archaea; phylum Thermoproteota; class Nitrososphaeria; order Nitrososphaerales; family Nitrosopumilaceae; genus Nitrosotenuis. Next base: position 903 of record JAKAJY010000144.1, on the reverse strand, counting down.
ATCCTGAGTTGGTTCGTATGCTGGAGATTGAACTGACTCCGTTGACAAGGGATGCAAATCAATCATCTGCAAGTTTGAGGTGGGACGATCATTTCTCTGAGGTTGGGCTCCCAAAGCAATCTTGCTTGTCGAAGCTGCCTTCACTTGCATTTGCTGTTGGACTGGCATAGCAGCTGGAGCAGGAGCAGCTTGAACTGTTTCTGCCATCCTTTGAGGCTGCATTGGCTGCAAACGCTTCTGAAGATTTGCTGGCAAAGTATTGATTCTGTTAGCATTGAAAATTTGAGGATGTCCTGGCTCACTCCTGACTTCTGCCTTCTCTGGCCTCTTTGCGTTAGCATACTTTGGAGCATTTTCAAGAATCCACTTCTTCATATCCTCAGGTGTACGTCTGACATTTTTCATTTCAAGACCTCCTGCAGCAGAATTTGCCGATTGCAAATAGAAATAAGGTCCATAATTCACAAACTTGTATTCATCGGGAAGTGGATGATTCTCAGTCTTGTATCCGCCATTTCCATCAGGAATTCTCTTGATTCCCCATTCAATCAAAATGGGATCAACAGCTGCCTGAACTTGAGCGTCCTTAATGAGAAGTGCCCATGGACTTGTTTCTTTTGATGGTGATTCAAAAAAGTGGACGCAGTGACCGCATCCGATCATCTTGAAAAAGATAAATTTGGGCTTCTGGGACATCTTTGTTTAATTAATTTTAAAAATCTGTTGATTTAATTTTTTGTCACAGTCGTTTTAGGTTGTTAAAATCAATGCCTGCCAGTTTTTGCATCATCATCAAACTTGCCCCAATCATCATTTCAACTAACTCCATATCAATATTCAATCGTAATACCATCTGATTTCCTCTCTCCATATTCGTCTCAAATCGGAAAATCTTATCAAATA
>JAKAJY010000183.1 GCA_021824845.1 archaeon | reverse complement strand
GTTTTTTTGAATAAAATCCATTCTGATCTTGACGTTTTTGAGTTGTGCTGACTTGGCCAATCAAATAATTCATCATGCATGCATTTGACGAAGAAAGTGGTCGTTATGTACCATTTACAAAAACAATGCTTACGTTGTTTGATTTAATAACTATAAAGAAAATGAGAGGTTCGTTTTATTTGAATTATATACATAAGACTTTAATAACATCCCCCTTTGATAGTATTGCGAATGATATCAACTCGAAATTCACATTAATTGAATTTTGTTTCGTTACTGACAAAGATGGAAAGGAATGGATCAAGTTTAATGGGACATAAATATTTATTTTCCTTTTGATTCCATACAGATTCCTACTCAACTTTGGGATTGGCTATTGAACCCGAATTTACTTTCTTGCAAATGTGCGATACTAAGAAGCATTATTCACCAACGGACAAAATCGCTAAGATGAAGGTGAAAGCAAAACTGTATGTAAAATTGATTCTAGAACAGCGAAGAACGATGGAAAAAATTTCAACGATGTCGAAAAGACAATCTTTATTGCATTTGAAACTCGATAATTAATAAATCAGGTCAAAACGAATTATCTTGTCAAACTTTGTAGAATTGTATACTGTGGATTACAACATCCGGTTTGTAAATTGCATGGAATATATCCATAGGGAGCATTCATATTTCCGTTTTGATGCACAATATTTGCGTATGTGAAGAATGGTTGAGAGATCACAGGGATTCCAAAGTATTGAACTGCACATGAATCACATTCACCAGCACAAGCATATGCATTCAGATGCAATGTATTCACACATATGTCAGTCTGTAATGGAACCGGTATGTAAAAGGTGCTTTTGAGGATTGTAAAGCTGATCGTAGTATCATGAATCAAAGCAAAACAAGCCTTTGCAACAATGCAATCGATCGGGGCTCGAAACAAATAACAAAAGAAGCCATCCACGATTCCAAAAATCGACACCATTGCATTTGAGAAAACCGTTTCGAGCACATTCACTATGTCTTCAAATACCAGGAAAACCGCCTTCGTGTCGTTGAATACTTGGGGAACATAGAGATTCGAGAGAGAAGTGGATGCCGATCCAAAAATATTCGCAAGATTCCGGATTCCAGCCATAAAATTTGGAGGAGCAATCCACGAGACGAATAGATAGAATTTCGAAACTGTCATTGCAAAGACATCAAAACAAAAGAAAACCAAAATCAACAAAATCCATACGAATACTACTGCCATTTCATAAAGAAGACTTACAATGAGTTGCATTGCAAAATTAAAGCCCCATGAGCAACTTGGAATGTTGAGATATTTCATGCAAAGTGCCACATCGCAATTACTTCCGTCTGGCGGGCAAAGCGTATCGCCCATACTTATCCAGAGCTCAACTATGAGTGCCCAAAGCTGCTGCGCCAATTGCCAAAAGAAGTCCCACGAAGTTACAGTAAACATCCATAATGCCCATAGAAGTGGACAATCGTGAGAGGGATCTCCAGTATAAGGCGTTCCAGAGCACACGATCGCAATGAGTGCCTTGGCAAGATTCATAAACAGCGTAACAAAAGCACTGATTACGGGTCCGTGAAGATCAATGAAGGTAAATATGAAATTCCCTGCAATTGCTATTCCCTGGAGAGTGATGATGAAACTCGTATATCCCAATTGCACAATAGCAAAAACAAGCGGGGAGGAAACCCATCCAAGTAGGACAAGCAAAGTGATTCCAAATCCAATAATAAAGAGTGCTGGAAATGCAATGAAAAGAGGAGAGAGATAAACAGAAATATCAACAACAATATCTCGAATCTCATTGAAGAAGAGAATCATCGTGCCAGCAAAATCAAGATTGCCGCCATTTCGTTTTCGGATGGGCGGAGTCGAGTCGAACTTGTCATGTGTCAAGTCATCGATGACTTCATCAGCGTCGTAAAATACTCCGCTCAATATACCATCCAAGGGAACAAGGACCGCCTCTGCAAGAGAATATAGCACCCAGGATAGCACATTTATAAGGAATTGTATCACAAAAAGTAGAATTACAAATCCACCAGAAATGAAAGGTCCGATGAATCCCACGAATGCAATAAACCCCCCCACAACTTCTGCGGCGACACTCCCAGCTCCAAAGATCTCAGCCACCAACGATACTGGATCCATCTTATTCTAATTATCGTTGTCCAAACAAGTAATAATGATGTGACTGTTTTGTGAATATTAATTCATTTTTTTTCTCTTTTCTTAAGCGTCAGTGATTCATGCAATTTCGTGTCGATAATATTGACTATGCTCCAGTGCAACGTAAATCGCATGGTGGTCAACCTATGATGAATACCGAAAATATTTTCCATCAAAACACGAGCCATCCGCCACTACATCCCGAGGAAATTGAACATGATAAATTAAATACGGTGACGCATCGATTGAATTCACTATATGTCTTGCTCCTTCTCTTAGGGGTATTCCTTTTGACATCCTTCCTCGGCGGAGTCGGCGGAAGTGCATATTTCGTATTCACCATATTTAAGGGCGGTCAAACCACAGTTATCAAGCAATACACTTTACAAGCAATTACACTTTCCAACGAGACGAACAATCTTTTGGCTATTTTAAACCAAACTGCCGTTGCTAGTTATGGAGATTTCATAATTTTTGGGGACGGAAGTGTGCACAAGTCGTTCAAAGCATACGGAGATACCTATTCTCAAAACATATACAGTCTTTCCTCTGAAACAGTCAAAACAAATATCCAAACTCTTGATCCTACCTATTTCCGTTCCGTCCTAAAGTGTATAACTCCAATTTCGTATCAATATGCAGCCAAGTATGCGCCTTTTCTCTCGCCAAGTTCCAATGCTATTTTATTTGGGTTCAGCGCTCAAAATGTGCAAAATTGCTTTCCACAAGCCGCTAAAACAATGAATCTCAACATTACAGGGATTCCAGAGAATCTGTTGGTGATTTCTCGCCAGGAATTAATGGCCATGTTATTCACTGGTTATCAAGATCACGATGCACAGATCCAAGATTTAGTTCAACAAGATATTCTCCAATTTGGGCAACTCAATGCAACTGCTGGATTGGTTTCAAATCTTACAAATCAATTGACAACAACGAAATCCGATATTTTAGCCCAAATCCCTCCCGTTAGTTATTTCCAATGGGTGAACGGAACCTTTGCAAATCTTGATAACTACACGAAGGTGTCTGTAGCACAGCTTAATGATGATTTGGATTCCTTTGAGTCAAGTACACAAGCAAACTTCAACAATGCACAATCGCAAACTGATGCACTTGCCACGAGAGTGACTGCTACTGAAACCGGAATATCCGCATTGAATGGGCAATATAGTTCATTAGATGGTCGAACATCTTTTTTGGAGACTCAATTTTCATTGGAAAATGGAACCCTTACGACATTTGGACAAGTGCTTGCATCAACTCAGCAACAATCATTAAGTACGCAGGTTTTTGCGCAGACATTACTCATCAACTTAACAAATCTAGCAAACAAATTTGAAAATCTCAGTGAAAGTGCAATATTACAACTGAATCAAACTGATTTGGTGACCCAATTTACTACAAATCGTAATTATATACTTGGTATCATCGGAAATTTAGTTAATATTTTGCAATCTCTTTCTATCTTGAATGTGAATCTCACAAGCGTTTCTATCGAAATTGCATCTGATCAAACAACGTTTTACAATTTTATGAATCAAACAAATACACAATTGGCAAACATAACCACTACATTGAACGGATATCAGACTTCATTTCAAGCTTACCAGCAAACAATGTCAACGCAATATTCAAATTTGCAAAATCAGATCAACACACTACAGAATCAAACAACAACAAACGCTGCAAACATAGATACAAACAAGAATTCACTCGCAACAACCCAATCGATATTTGGACCTGGTGGAATTCCAAGTACAACGAAGATGATTTGGGTGACAATGGGTGGAAATGATACAACTGGCGTCGGCTCCTATGATAATCCATATCGTACTTACGAAAAGGCAACCTCCATACAATTACAAACACAAACACAAGACGAAATTTACGTAATGATGTTTGGACCTGGACGTTATAACATTGTCGGGGATTTTACCATCTATAACAACACAATTTACAAGGGTGTATCGCGTCGATCTGTTTATATTTCCACGACAACAAACTTGGTTAAGATTGATCCACGAGTCGCAAATGCTTCGATGATCTGGGGATTTGATGGATTGGTCATACAATCTGCAACTGTCATTAATTTGCAAGCACTAGGTGGAACAGGGAGTGTAACGGCTGCACTTACAAACTGCGAATTTTTAAATGTATTCCAGTGGATGGCACGCGGGGCCCAAGACTTCATTCAATTGTATGTAGGAGATTTGGCTTACAGTGTATTCAGTGGCGGATCGGTTGAATTGAAACGAATTGATGTCAATGGAAACCTGGTTATTAACGATATTGGTGTCACATTGAAGCCCGGTGTCCTTGGAAATTCAGCGGTGAATGCTGTCATGTCCGGAGTCGAATTTTATGGCTCGGTAAATATTACCAAAACACTTGATTTGGCATTTTTCGTTGAAATATATGGGGGCCAAACAGCAGTTACAAGCAGCTTGAATGTAACATCGACAAATGGAACAAATGGGCCAATGCAGTTCTACATAGATCACGATAGTTTACCATCTGCCTATACTATTGATAAGATAACGGCATGTTATCCAAAAAATGGCGATTATTTCAACTATGCGCAAAACTTTGTAAATCTTGGAGCAGCGGGCACTGTTGTGTTACCAGTGACTGGCATTGTATCTTCTTCTGCTGCATGTGCTTGTTTTCTTGTTTCGTCATTTTCAACCACTTCTCCACTGTGTTCATGTAATTTTGGCGGATCTACCCCTTGTCAATGTAGCACTGGACAGGCCGGTGACA
>JAKAJY010000043.1 GCA_021824845.1 archaeon | reverse complement strand
AATGAAGGACGAGATTTGCTGTGGTTTGTAGTCCTTTCCTTGTACTTTGAAGACATAGTCAGAGCCCATCTTTCTTTTAGCTGCAATTATGGTACTATCTGGGTTTGTTACTGCCTGTCTTCGTGCTGGCTCGCCGACTAGGAGTTGCCCTTCTTTTGTAAAGGCTACAACTGATGGGAATGCCTTTCCGCCAATTGAAGTTCCTTCAGCTGCAGGAATTAGAGTAGGTTTTCCACCCATTACTACGGCTGCAGCCGAGTTACTTGTTCCAAGATCTATTCCAATTATTTTTGCCATTTTTTCACCATTAGATTATTTTGATTTTGATTTTTTCGATATTTCGACTAGTGTCGGTCTAAGCGTCCTATTATGAGAAATATATCCTTTCCTTAATTCTTTGGTAATTGTATTATCGTCTAGGGAATCATCAGGTATGATTGCTATTGCCTCATGGAGGTTTGGATCAAATATCTCCCCTATTGCATTGATCGGCGTTACTCCGTAGTCAGATAGCAGCGACTCGATGTTTTTTAACATTGCATCCACGCCCTGAGCATCGGGATTTTCTTTTTTGAGAATCTCTTTTGCTCGGATCAGATCGTCATATATGGTTAGAAACTGGAGCAGGAATCTGTCCATCTTTTCATTGATACCGTTTTGTATGTCAGACTTGGTTTTGCGCTCCAAATTGATGTAGTCTGCAAGTGAGCGCTTTAGCTTGTCCTCACATGATGAAAGACTTTGTCGTAATTGCTCTGATTCATCAACTGGTACAACTTCTGGGATGGTTTGATTTTCAGCTTCGTTTTGTTCCGACATGTCAAGTAATTTTTTGTGATCTAGTTTTATTCTTTGTGCGATATTTCACAGAGAGGATTTCCTTTTATGATGATTAGATCGTTGTCCTTCTTTTTACGCAGGTGTTCATAATCAGATTTTGAGCAAATTACGAGAATTGTGGTCTTGTCGTTGTGAAATAGATCCAAGTTTGGATCCTCATAGGCCTCTACATCTCCAATATAATCACGTAATTTGGTGATCAGGTTTTGGAGCATCTCGATTTTGTCTCCGCGCATTTCATGCTGATCCAAAGACCAAGACAATGCAATCTTTGTTCTGCTTGCCTTGAGATCATTTTTCTTAAGCGTTGCGCGAATTTCGTCGATTAGTCTTTTGATGTACCCATCTATTCCCTTGAGGCTTCCATTAATCAGATACATCAGTGTGTTTGCGCCCTCAAAGGAGGTCCCAAGCGAACGCAAATCATACAGACCATTTACCATGTCATCAAGGAATATGTTTTGAAAGTCATCTGACTGCAGGTCCGTCTTGGTATTATCATCCTGTGCAAACTTGCAGACCTCAAGCACGCTGCAAAGTGAAGAGAATCTTGATAGCACGTTTATTGCATGGAAATGCTCTGCTGATGAAATTCCAACAAAAGAGATCTCTTTTTTGGAATTCGTAAGTAATCCTGCCAGGGTTGGATCCTGTTTGCTATTATACGAGCCGATAACTTTGGGAGGCTGGTTGCCGCCACCCAGTGGATAATAAAAGTAAGATGTTGATTTTCCGACCTCGAGACCCGTGACATGTTCTAGTAGTGAGATGTTTTCGCTGTTTCCGCCAATCCCCGTTGGCAAGGTATACACAACAGAGCTTCCCTTTTTGAGCGACGATGTTGCATCCTTGAATTTAGAGTGAACCTCGGTTTTTGTTTCCTGGCCTGTCTTGCGGATTCTTGGGGCAAAAAACAGGTATTGAGATTTGGATATTGCAACATCAATTGGCTCCATTGCAAGCAGTGGCTCGTCCTCTTTTAGCGCAGAAACGTTTGGGTATGTCTTTGCAATTTCTGCCTTGAGTGATATTGCAGACTGGGACGATTCGTCAATGATGAACACGTTTGCTCCATTTATTGCCATTTGGCACGCAATAGAGTAACCCTCAGTGCTCAAACCATACACAACTACCCTATCCGATGCCAATTCATTGATGCTAAACGCCAGACTAAGAAAAACTTATTGCATCAAATATCACCAGATGTCATGTCTTGAAGATTTGGTTTGACATTTTGACACCAAAACAAATCTTGTTTTTTGATCCAATGATGAGAAAATTGAAAATGAGTAATTCTGTTCTTTGCACCACTAGAAGCTATCGAGAAGTAAATGAGCTTGCAAAGATCAAGAAAATGAAAACGGTTGTAGTTGGAAAACACGGTGGAGACGGCAAGTCCGGCAAGCTTGGCGCATCTCTGTATAGAAGCGTAGGCCTTAGCAAAATAATAGACAGATTCAAGCCAGACTTGGCAATTAGTTTTTGCTCGCCAGAGGCAGCACGCGTGGCATTTGGGCTTGGAATAAAGCACGTTGCCTTTTGTGATTCGCCCCACGCAGAAGCGGTAATGAAACTAACAGTACCAATGATTCAAAAATTACTGATACCCTGGATAATACCAAAAAAAGAATTTGCAAAATACGGAATCGCAGAAAAAAACATCATATCATACAAGGCAATCGACGCATCAGTGATTGTCAGGTCTGCTGTAAAGCAAAAACCAAAACCAAAAAAGAAAAAATCCATACTGATCAGAGTTGAGGAGGAACACGCGGCATATGCTCAGAAAAACAACCACACCATACAGATAATTCAAAAAATTGCCGACAGGTTCCCTGATCACGCCATAATGGTGCTGCCAAGATACAGATCCCAGATTCTGACTCTGAGAGAAAAGCTAGGAAACAAAGTAGAGATTCTGGGCAAGGTCATCATTGGGAATAATTTGCTACAGGATGTCGATGTCTTTGTCGGATCTGGCGGAACAATGACTGCGGAGGCTGCCTTGATGGGCATACCAACCATCTCATATAATGCAGTACCAAACTTGGTGCAGAGCTATCTTGTCAGAAAAAAACTCATCACACTTGAATCCAATCCAGACAAAATAGTTTCTATGATTGGAAAAGTCCTATCTTCAAATAATAAAAATTTGGAAAAAAATGCAAAAGAAACACTTGCATCAATGGAAGATCCTTACAAAAAACTAATCGATGCAATCAAGAAAAAATAGAAAATATCAATAATAGGGGTTTTTGAGGAGTCATTGCAGGAAGCCCGGTAGTGTAGCGGTCAAGCATAGGGGCCTTTGGAGCCCTTGACCCCAGTTCGAGTCTGGGCCGGGCTACTAAATTTTACAGATCAAGCTTTGTTAGTAATTTAATTGCAGTCACAAACAAGATTGCCGCGACGCTAACTAGCACCAGCATTTCAAGCATGACAAATTCATTAAATGTCCCAAAGATTCCCGCACGAATGATATCAACCAGGTATGTTAGCGGGTTTAGGTAAAATCCTGTTGCCAGTGGCTCAGGTGCGCCTTGCGCCGGATAAAATGCGGTGCTCACGAACGCAAAGAACAGAAAAACCGTATTGATGATAACATTGAATCCCTCGCTTGACTTGAGTCTAGTAGATATGATGGATGCAATAGAGCCAAACAAAATAGAGCCAACAATTGAGGCAAATATCAAAAACGGAATTGTGAGCAAGCTGAATTGTGTGGACTGGAAAAAGAGCGGAAAACCAATTGCCGTGATTAGTGCCGCGCTGATCAGTCCAACGATTGCTATGGTATAGACATTGCTCAGTATGTAGTGGCTTCGCTTGAATGGCCCAACCAAGATTTGCTCAAACATTCCATGTCGCCTATCATTCCAGATTATTATCCCAGACACAAGCGTGCTGTTCATGATGTTAAAGCCGATCATCCCAGACGCAATAAACGCAGGATAATCCAGTGACATCTCCCCTAGCTGGACAGAGTCGATAAGCGATGTGTACGCAAATCCTGCCACAAAAATATACACTATAGGGAATAGCACCTGCCAGACCAGAAATCCCGGATTTAGGGAAATTGTCAGGTTACGATTTACTAGTCTAATTGTTGGGTGCATTTGTCTCCTTGACCATTTTGAGGAAGATTTCCTCTAAGGTAGTCGGCATTGCGGAAAGATCCTCTATTGCTATGTTGTTTTCAATTAATATGGATAATACCTGAGACAGCACTAGTTCGGATTTTCGTGACTGGATTATGATGTCTGTTTCATTGTTCAGATCAATTGTACAGCCTTCAATTCCGGATAGAAGCTTGGCTAGCTTCTCATGCCTGCCAAACAGATGAATCTTGATTGTTTTTTCCTGGCCAAACGTGGACTTTAGCTGATCTGGTGTGTCGACTGCCAAGATTTTGCCCTTATTTATCACAGCGATTTCATCGCAGAGGTATTCTGCCTCTGTTAGCACATGTGTCGTGTAAAATATGGTGAGGCCGGTTTTTGCCTTGTTTTTTAGATAATCCAAAAGTTTCCTTCTTGCGCTTGGGTCCAAGCCTACGGTAGGCTCATCCAGAAAGAGCAGCTCCATTTCATGCATGAATTCACGTGCAACTTGGACACGCCTACGCTGCCCAATTGAGAGGTCTTCATTTTTTTTCTTTCTTATTTCCTGCAGATCAAAGACTTCTATGAGCTCATCCGTTCTTTGCTTGCACAGTTTTTTTTCAACACCCCACATCATTCCGTATTTTTCAAGTGATTTCTCCACAGAAAGGTTTGGCTCGTAGCTGGGCTGTTGCAAGACAACGCCGATTTTTTTTCTCACCTCAAGTGGGTGCTTGATCGCATTTATCCCTAAAATCTCAATTGTTCCACTCGTTGGACGAATCATAGTGGTGAGAAGCTTGATGGTGGTGGATTTGCCTGCGCCGTTTGGGCCCAAAAATCCAAAAACTTTGCCCGGCTTGATGTCAAGATCTATTCCATCCACTGCAATGAGATTCCCATATGATTTGAAAAGCGATCGGGTTGTAACAGACACAGATCTGTATGATCCCTGTCTCTTAATTTACATTAGTGAAATTCTTATTAGTCCATCAAACCATGGTAGATCAAATTGTCTGAATTTGATGCACTGCTTTCCAAATTATTAGAA
>JAKAJY010000034.1 GCA_021824845.1 archaeon | reverse complement strand
ACTCCTCTATGAGATGGTCTGTGTCCTTTTCTAACAAGTTTCATTGAATTGGTATTATTCTATCAGAGTATATCCTAGAGTGTGATCAGGATGATCAAACACAAATTACAACAATAGAATATAATTTGTTTTAGTTCTAACCTAAGTTTATCACTTGGGTTGATATCAATGGCACTTGTCTTTCTATAGTCAATGCAGAGCCAGTTGGTACTAGGACTTCTGCGCGGATCTTGTCAAGTGCTGATGGTCGGTCTCCAACTTTGTAGGCGATTGCTAGTACTGCGTGTTCACCCTGGTCCAAGATGTCGTTGTTGTTTGAGTTTTGTGTCCAGTAGATGAATGCCTTGGTACTTGTTGGAATTCCAGTTGCATCAAATGGATCCTCGTTGATATACAGGTCAGCATCTGCTGCGTCATCTGTTGCTAGCTCTAATGATGCCCATTCGCCGGATACATCATCATCACCATCACCGTTTTCAGTCAGTGTTCCTGCGTAAATGTTGTCATATGTGACAGTGTTACTTAGGTACTTGACTGCTGCAGTGCCTGGTGCTAGATTTACAGATTCTCCGCCAGTTGCAATTTTTAGTGGAACACCTACTACCTCAAGTACTGCTGAGGTTGTGTTACCATGTGCAAATATAGTACCTGAAACCTCTAATGCGCTTGATGTTTGGCCTAAGCTCGTACCAATTATTGTCTTTGCCTTTTGTGTTGTAGAGAAACCCATGTTGAGAACGACAAAAGCTAAGGCTGCTGCTACAATTACAAGAACAATCACAATTACTGTAGCCTCCAAACCTGAAACTCCTCTACGTTTTCTAGGTGCAAGATGAAGCCTCATGTTTTAAAATGATATCATAAATCTATATTGTATAGTGTGTGTATTACGATCGAACGAACAGTACTTTGAATTTGGATAAAATAAAAAAGAAATTGTGATTTTTGGGATCACTAACCCATATCTACAACGGATGTTGTGATTGTTGGTACTTGTCTTTCAACAGTCAATGGTGCACCAGTTGGTACAACGATTTCAGCTCTGACTTTATCCAGTGCTGTTGGTCGCTCACTTGCACCATGTGCAATAGCAAGTACTGCATGCTCACCCTGATCCAGGATCGAGTTGTATGTTCCAGAACTAACTGACCAATACACGATTGCTTTTGTAGTTGATGGAACAGCCTTTGTGACTGGATGGATTGCAGAAGTGAATGTGCTTGCATAGTCTGTCTGTGCTCTGGTAAAAGCAGCAGATACATCTGTTGCTGTTGCACCTAATGGTCCAGTGTAGATGTTATCATATTGGATGGAGTTGCTAACGTATTTGATTGATGCAGTAGCTAACGCCAAGTTTACTGATTCTCCACCAGATGCGATCTTAATTGGTATCGAAGTAACGTTAAGATATGGTGTTGATGAACACCCACCTGCTGAAGTTGTACATCCAGTTCCGGTCACTTTGCCTGCAACTGTTAAGCTGCTTGATGCTTCAGTTAGACCTGATCCAATGGTTGTCTTTGCCTTTTGTGTTGTAGAGAAACCCATGTTGAGAACGACAAAAGCTAAGGCTGCTGCTACAATTACAAATGCAATCATAACAATTGCAGACTCGACGCCTATGACTCCTCTATGGGATTGTCTGTGTCCTTTTCTAATAAGGTTCATTGAATTGGTATTATTCTATCAGAGTATATCCTAGAGTGTGATCAGGATGTGCAAACATAGAGTCGATATGAACTGCTTAATGATTTGAGTTCTGTGGACTTTGCAAAAACCATCGTAAAAAAAATAGATTCGCGTGTTTGTTTGAATGAAACAGACAACAACTAAAATCATTATTATAATTCTGATTGTACATGTTCACAAAAAATAACATCACAATCAAAAAACAAAATCAAAGTTCCAACCATACGGGAGTAATGCAATGAGCATTCATGAAGAGCTGACTACAGCACTCTCATACTTCGGTCTGGAAAAAACAGACGCAATGGTCTATCTTGGCTTGCTCCAGATGGGCTCAGTCACAGTAGGAACAATGTCTGCAAAGCTAGACATCGATAGGGGCAAGGCATATCGTTCGCTAAACAAATTACGAAATCTTGGATTGATCACAACAACGTTTTCCAATCCAACCATCTGCAAGGCAATTGAGCCAAAGGAAGGCCTCACTACCATAATGCAGAGAAGAGAAGACGAAATCATCACAATGCAAAAACTGTCTCGCAAAATTGTAGAACAACTACAACAAATAACAAGACCAGAGACTGCAACGGAGATATCATCATTCTCTATAATCCAAGGACGAGCCAATATTTACGCAAGAATTGGCAAGCTGATCCAAGAATCTACAAAAACGATCTACGTTGTCACAACAGTAGAAGACATTCTTAGAATGTACCATACTGCTATCCCAGAAAAGATCAAAATGTGTAAGCAAAACAAGGGTGATGTACGAATTCTAACTTGGACAAACAGCGAAAATCTCCTACCGCTAGTAAACAGATTAAATGCATCTGAGACTAGAATAGGCAAACTTCCATCCAAATCCAGAATGATAGTGGAAGAGGGGAATCAGCTGATAATGTCGGGTTCCATCAAAGAATCCATGGATCTCAATGATGACAACGACTCTATAATGTACACCAATTCATCTGAGATGATAAACAACATGTACAGCCTTTGCACACACCTGTGGAAAAAGGCAAAGTCAATAGAACTACTAATGTAGTTTTTTTATCATTTTTTTAAAAAATTATTTTATAATTGCTTTAAAACCAGGGTTTTGCTCAAGGCTAGAAAACACGCTATCTAGTTTTATCGCGTGTACGTATGATGGATCAAGCCCAATCAAAACTTTGATTAGTTTGATAGAATCGACTAGTTTGCCTAGCAAGACAAGGGATTTAGCTTTATGGTATATTGCGTCTTTGTTTTGTGGCTCAATTGATAAAACATGATCAAACTCGGCAACTGCTTCTGTGTGTCTTGCGGCAAGCTGCAATGTTTTTGCTTTTTGTATAATCCAAGTAAGATTATCTGTAGACAATTTGGAAAAACATTCTATGGATTCGTCATATTTAGCAAGCTTTGAGAGCAAGATTGCTTTTTGGTATAGTGTTGATTGATTGTTTGGTTCATTTTCCAGTATCACATCAAAGAGAGCAGATGATTTCTCATATTGGCCTAAAATTGAGTATATGGTTCCCTTTTGGAGCAAGACATCATTGTCAGCCTTTTGTATCTGCTCAAAGCAAGAAACCGCGTTTTCATATTCTCCAAGTGATACAAGTGCTTGGCCTTTGTGATATGATGCGGAGGAATCGTTGGTGTTTTGTATTATAACATCAAAGCACGAGATGGCATCTGAGAACTTTTCTAATTTCTTTAGAACAATTCCTTTGTGCAATATTGAATTGATATGGTTTGGATAGACTGCAAGGAAATTATCAAAGACATTTACTGCCTGCTCATACTGTTTGGTGTGTAAAAGACACAATCCCAAGTAATACAAGGTTTCTTTGTATAGAGTGTCTTGTTGTGTGATTTTTTCAATGCAATCTAGTGCGATTTGATATTGTTCTGTCTTTGCAGAAATCATTACAAGTGTGTATAGCGCTTCCAAGTTGTTTTTATCAATCGATAGAGCTTTTTGGCAATAATCTGTGGCATCATGTATCATATCAAGGCAAAACAACGACTTTGCTTTGTAGACTAGTGCGTTCAAATCATTGCGATTTATTCTCAATACTTGATCCAGATGATAAATTGCAGAATCAAACTTGCTCAGATCAAACAAAAGCTTGCCCTTGCGGAATAATGCATCTATATGATTAGGACTTTTAGCAAGAATTTGATCAAAACAACTAATTGCACCTTCAGGATTTTGGAGACTCTCAGAGATTAGTCCCTTGTCGAATAATGCCTCGGTATGATCCTTGTTAAAGTCAAGAACTCTATCAAGGATCTCTAGTGCCTCTGAATACATGCCTATGTTTGTGTAAAGGTGGCCCTTTTGGTACAATGTTTGGGAATTATTTGGAGATATCTGCAAGGCCTTGTTGTAGCATACAAGTGCTTCTGAATATTTTTCCATCGCTGCAAAGGCAAGGCCTTTGTGATGCAGGGCATCGACGTTGTTTGGAGATATGGATAATGATTTGTCAAAGTAGGTGAGGGCCTCAGTGTAATTTGAGAGGTGGAAGAGGGCTAGGCCTTTGTGATGCAGGGCATCGGCGTTGTTTGGAGATATGGATAATGATTTGTCAAAGTAGGTGAGGGCCAATGCATATTCACCTAGTCTTAGATGAGAGACACCTCTGTGGTATAATGTTAAGATATGTTGCGGGTTTTGTTGTAATATTTTATCAAATACAACTATTGCCTCACTATCACGATCAAGTGCTGAAAGGGTTTTTGCTTTTTCAAACATGGCCAAGTGATGCGATTTGTCATGAACTAAAACACCATCAAAACATTTTAGCGCATCGGAATAACGCTGAAGTTTGTTTAGTGCAAGGCCTTTTTCATATAATGATGTGGTTTGGTTTGGGTTTTTGTCTAATATCTTGTTGTAGATTTCAACTGCATTGCTGTTTTGGCCCATGCTGGCAAGCGATTTTGCATATGCTAGTTGTGTATTCTGATCATCTGGACGTATGAATAATACAGAGGAATAACAATCTAGTGCCTCGGTATGGTTTCCAAGATTTGCAAGCAATAATCCTTTGTGGTACAATGCGCTGATACATTTTGGATCAAGTGTTATTGCACGATCAAAATGCAAAAGTGAATTTTCATAATAGCCCAGTCTCTGAAGCAGATAGCCTTTTTCACTGAGTGCCTCTGCAAATTTTGGACGAATCTGCAAAGATTTATCATGACATGTAAGTGCTTCTGAATATTTTTCCATCGCTGCAAAGGCAAGGCCTTTGTGATGCAGGGCATCGGCGTTGTTTGGAGATATGGATAATGATTTGTCAAAGTAGGTGAGTGCCTCAGTGTAATTTGAGAG
>JAKAJY010000172.1 GCA_021824845.1 archaeon | reverse complement strand
TCAACGGCAAAGGTCTTGCGCCTCATGTGGTGGTTTGAGACAAAGCCTAGATAATAATCAATCAAAAGATTTTATTGACAAACCAGACTCTCTTAATTGAAATCAATTGGGAATTCCTGAAAAAATTAAAGCTATTCAAGATCAGATACATTCAACTCAGCTAAACAAGGCAACAGAACATCATATCGGTTTGCTCAAAGCAAAAATTGCCAAGCTAAAGCGAGAGCAGGAAACTAACCAAGCAAAAAAATCAGGCATAAGTTCCGATGGATTTGATGTAAAAAGATCAGGAGATGCAACCGTTGTGTTTATTGGATTGCCTAGTGTTGGAAAATCAACTTTACTTAACAAACTTACAGGTTCTCGGTCGGCAGTTGCAGCATACCAATTCACGACATTAACTGTAGTGCCAGGTATGATGGAGTACAGAGGTGCCAGAATTCAGGTCTTGGACTTGCCTGGAATCATTGAGGGCGCATCAAAGGGTAAGGGGCTAGGAAAAAGAATTCTCTCCGTCGCACGTAGTGCAGATTTGGTAATCTTGGTGCTGGATGTTTTTCAGCCATACCATGAAAATGTTCTAAGAACGGAGCTTGGCAATATCGGCATAAGACTGGACCAAAAACCGCCAAACATCGTAGTGGAAAAGGCTGCAATTGGAGGTGTGGCAGTAGCCCAGCAGGTAAAGCTGACCTCAATGTCTGAAAAACTTGTGCGTGAGATACTAAATGTGTATGGTATTACTAGCGCTAGGGTAGTAATACGCGAAGATATCACCTCAGAACAGCTAGTGGATCACCTAACAGGAGACAAAAGTTATGCTGAATCTCTCACCATTCTAAATAAGATAGACTTGGTGGACCCAAAATTTGTCAAAGAGGTGAGAGCGAAGGTAAAATCCGAAGTCATACCAATTTCTGCAGATTCTGGCCTCAACATTGAATTAGTCAAGGAAAAGATCTACGAAAAACTTGACTTTATTCGATTATACATGAGGCCAAAAGGAGGAGAGACTGATTTTAAAGAACCACTAATCATCAGAAGAAACTCCACAATAGAAGATGTCTGCAATAAATTACATCGCAACTTGAAAAAAGACTTTCGTTATGGTTTGGTTTGGGGAAAGAGCGTCAAGTTTGGTGGACAACGAGTTGGATTACAACATGTTCTACAAGATGAAGATGTGCTGACAATTATCAAAACAAGATAGATCATATGGATCAAGAAACAGAGAACCGTTGGTGCAAATATTGTATGAGTAAAACAAAACAAGAGATTGTTTTCATCGCAGTTAATGCAACTTACAAGCGCAGAAGACAATACAAATGCACAATTTGCAATCACACAAGCTGGTTGCAAGGAAAAAGACCATCAGCTGAAAGTGTTTATTGAAATTTTTGCGATCAAAGATTTTTTTGCAATAAAAAAAATCGTGTACATTATGTAATCAGTTAGTGTAATTTTGTTTAGTATTACTATAGAAAAACAAGCAATCAGCACTTTTTGTAATGGCTACTAAACGTAAAGCAGCAGCTAAACGTAAAGCACCAAAGCGAAAGGCAGCTTCAAAGAAGAAAGCAGCTCCAAAACGCAAGGCAGCTAAGCGAAAGGCTCCAGCAAAAAAGCGACGACGATAAGAAATCGCACCGCGTCAATCTAATGATTGACGCAAATTTACTTTTTCTAAATTGATTTCTAAACTAAATCTTTAACTGAACATTTGACTTGGCGGCGGTGGGGATTGTTTGTCTTTGAGATTTTTCTCAACTGAAAACTTTCTATCATTCGGTATGATTGATATCTTAACAGATGTGTTGATTGCATAGTGTGGCGTTCCGTCTGGATTTCTATGGTTGGTTGCAATACCAACTCGGTCCAGATCAACTTTTACCTTGACTAATGCGCCATCTTCGAGCTTGAATGCAACAAAGTCACCTCCGACTCGCTCATAGTCAAGCATTTTAAAATCAATTTTATTTTTGGATTCGCTCATTTCCACTCTAGTATAGGTAGCTCATTAGTTTTATCTGCTCTTCAGTTGAGATGATGTTTTTTGCAGTTAGAACCTCAAGTAGTTCCTTGAAGAGGGCTTTTTGCTCATCAGACATGCCAGCGGCCCCTGGTGGACCTGGTGGACCTGGTGGACCCCTTGGACCCTTGTCACCGGATGGACCTTGTGGTCCCAGTGTTCCCTTATCACCCGACGGACCCCTAGGACCAGACGGGCCTCGCTCTCCTTGCGGACCTTGGATTCCTTGAGGACCTTGTGGTCCTTTTTCTCCAGGCAATCCTTGTGGACCAGGCTCGCCTTGTGGACCTTGTGGGCCAGACGGGCCTTTATCTCCAGGCGTACCAGTAGGACCAGTCAGCCCTTTCTCGCCAGCAGGACCTTGGGGTCCTCGTGGGCCGCGCTCTCCTTGTGGGCCTGGAACTCCAGTTAATCCTTTTTCGCCGGCAGGGCCCTGTGGGCCTTGCGGGCCTTTATCACCAATATCTCCTTGTGGTCCCTTCTGACCCTTGTCTCCAGGTGCACCGGGTGGACCCAATGGTCCATTATCACCTGCAGGACCCTGTGGTCCTCGTGGGCCGCGCTCGCCAATCGGCCCTTGAATCCCTTTGTCACCAGGCGGTCCATTAGGTCCAGTAGGGCCTTTGTCGCCAACAGGTCCGGGTGGTCCAATTACTCCTTTATCACCAATAATTCCTTGAATTCCAGTTGGGCCTTTGTCGCCTTGCGGACCTGGTGGGCCAGTGACTCCTTTGTCTCCGGCTTGTCCGATTGGTCCCTTGTCACCTTTGTCTCCAGGCGGTCCAGGTGGGCCCTTGTCACCTTTGTCTCCTTTATCTCCAGTTAATCCCTTGTCGCCCTTGTCACCTTTGTCTCCCGGTGGGCCTTTGTCACCTTTGTCTCCTTTATCTCCAGTTAATCCCTTGTCGCCCTTTTCTCCCTTATCACCAGACGGACCAATTGGGCCTCGGTCTCCTTTATCTCCAGGCGGTCCGGTTGGACCTTTTTCTCCTTGCTCTCCTTGTTGTCCCATTGGACCCATAGGTCCCTTATCACCAGCAAATCCTTGCGGGCCAATTGGTCCTGTTGGGCCTCGCTCACCTTGTGGCCCCATTGGTCCGGTTGGGCCTCGCTCTCCTTGCGGTCCTGGCGCTCCGCGAGTTCCGCGCTCTACTCTGGAGGGTTTATCGTCAGGAATTGAAACTTCTGGTTCACGCCTTCGCTTTGGTGTAGGCTCAGGTGTGTGAATCGGTTCTGGTACAGCCTCAGAAGGTGCACTGATTTGAACCTCAAATATTGTATGTAGTGATGAGAACTGATCGGCGACTATAATCCAGACAGATGACAATCGAAATGCAGAGTCAGGTATAGGATTTGCTTCGCTTCCAAGGGTTTGAGTGAATTTGGCATCCTTTACATGTAGATGGAAATGATCTTGCCATATCGAGGCAAAGCGCTTTGAAACAATGTCTTCGGTGGTAGGTCTTGAATCACAAATTGAGATCTGCACCTCATAGACGCCAGACTGCTTGAATGGTGCGGATCCGGAGACCTCGATTCGCTTGACCTCACTAGACATCAAACAGGTTGTAATCTGCAAGTATTTTTGTATTTTCTATGTTTTGTCTAGTTTTTTGCCTGCAAGTGATCAGGATGGTATTTATGCGCAGTAAATCCAAAAATGGCTAAATGAAAAAGAATTTGGAGGACGCTGAAGAGAAAAACCTGCCAAAGCCAGTTGATGACAAGGAAACAAGCCTAGTAAAGGCAGACTATCAGCAAACAAAGTTATTCAAAAAAGGCATTCATCTTATGGCAGACGAGCGTCTTGAGGACGCAGTAAAGGTATTTGATCAAATTATACGAATCGAGCCAAACAACACCGATGCTCTATTGAAGCTCGGATATTCCAAGTTTCATCTAGACGATTATGCAGGTGCCCTCAAGGCGTATGATCGAGTCTTAGAAATAGATGTTGCAAATGCAGAGGCCTGGAATCTCAAAAGCTTGGTTCACTATCAGCAAAAGAATTATGCTAAAGCACTAGATTCGGTGGAAAAATCAATTGAATCCGACCCAACATTTGGGATGGCGTGGTACAACAAGGCATGTTATCTTTCAATGCTAAACGAAGTTCCAGATTCATTGGAATCACTAAAACGCTCAATTGAGATTGATGTCAAAAACGCAAAGCGCGCAGTGAGAGACAAGGACTTTGCAAATGTCAAGATCGAGGAAAGTTTCAGAAGAATAGTAGAGCTTGTCGTGTTTGAATCCATCAGACAGGGCTATCATACAATTGGTGCAATTGTCTGGACTACATTTATCAGTAAAATCGAAGTCGAGGACTCGCTCAAAAAACTTCTCGAAAAGGGTTTGATAGTCAAAAACGAAAAACGACAGGGACTAAACAAGATCGACACTTATGATATAGAGCCAGAGCTTGCAGACAAAGTTGGAGTAGAAAAGAAAAGCCTCATTGGCACTACCAAAAAACTACCAAGCACAATCAAATCACTCAAGGGAATCAGTGATGCAATCCAAGTTACCAAAATCGCAATTGAAGAAGAAGACATTGAAAAAATAATCAAGAGCTTTGATTCATTCATTGATACTGACAAGCTGAGCGGAATGATGATAGAACAATTCCTAGAAGAACACAGAGAGATCAGACTGCTCAAGGTCAGACTGGAAGATAAAGGATTGGACTATCTCAAAGAAAACAAGGAAAAAATTCTTACATTATTTGATAACCTAGAAGCAGTAATTACCAAAAAGCTTCGCGGCCAAGCATAATCATTCTGCAGATAAGTCCCAATAGTTTGCATTTTCTTGCTTTACTATTGGCTTGTTTAGGCCCTTCCATTCCTTGAATGATCTGACATATAGCTTCACGTTTGGATAGTCTGCAGATTTGAGTGCATAGTATGCAAGACCAGAAAGCGTTCCAACGCTTCCGCAATATGTAATGATTTCAGAATCTTCGTTGATGTTTCTATTTTTGAGCAAGCGTTT
>JAKAJY010000147.1 GCA_021824845.1 archaeon | reverse complement strand
ACAAGTCCTCCCCATACTGGTATGCCTCACTCAGGGTACGATTGAACAAAAATGACTGGTACGCCTCAATATAGAGTCGTCTAATCCCAATAGGTAGCCTGTGTAGTGCTAATTTTGGATCACCGTGTGATATCATTTGCTCCAGTATGGTTCTCTCAAGGTCCATCTTGGGCGGCACCATAGGCAAAACCTTGGAATAGCTTTGTGAGTCTGCCAGCTCTTGTCGTAGTTTGGTATTTTGATCTGAATCATACGGAGATGTAAAGGACAACAGTAGATTCACTGCATCTGCAAATCTTTTCTGAATGATTGCTTTGCCGATCAGGTGGGTTACCGGCCTCTTTGAGCCAAATCTTTGATAGCCATAGAAATTCAGAATTTTATCATGCTCTGCAAAATCTGCCAGGGTTTTGTTTGCACCATCGATTCGTATTGTAAAACAATTCCCAACCATGTCTTTGCCAGTAAGCGGCTTTTTTGCAAATCCAATTTTTTCCAGCGATATTTTTTCATCAGAGTAATTCGGTAATAGCTTGTTTTGTGCCATGGAGCAGACATATTGTTCCGTTACTGCAGACGCATCCTTGAGACCTAGTGCTTTTAGGTGCACGCCAGTCCTTTTGAATATCAACTCCAATGCATGGTTTGTGTCGATTCCAGTTTTCTTTAGTCGATATACCGCATAACCATCAGAGGACAGAGAGGTAAGGATTTTCTTGTTTAGAATCTCAGAGACTACAAAGTCCTCAAACTTTGTGCGAATCCGTCCACCACAGCCTGCAAAATTTGTAGTGTATGATAATATGCCAATGTCTGAGTCTATTTTTGGGATCACTGTGTTATGGTAACAGTGACAAACTCTGATACCGTAAGATCAGCAGTTCTTGCAGAAAGTAGGACCTTGTATGTTCCAGGCAAGGCGGACTGGGAAGTAACAATAGATACAGGAATTGATTGCGAATCAGAGATATGTCTTGTTGGAATGTTCACCATAATGTCTGAGAACTCTGATGTGGCCTTGGATAGAATCTCGGTGCTGGTATTGGTGTTGACTGTTATTTCCATTGATGAGGCCTGTCCGCGCGGAATGCTTAGCTGTTTTTGAGATACCATCAACGTGGTGGAAAGCGGCGTTGCCAAATCGACTTTACCTATTTTGTTCTCTACCCACTCTGTGAACCAGATCGTATCCTGTGTTGCCTTGAATCCAAAGACCTGTGCAATTCCGCAGTTCTGTAAATCAGCACAATCTGCCCAGTGTGGGTTCTTGGATGGGATGTGATATTCCAGTAAAGTCTCTTGTTCAATGTCAAATACTGCAAGCGAGTTTGCCGCCTGCTCATTGAGGTATAGTTTATCGCCTTCTATTTGCGTCCAGTATGGCTGGCTTACTGGGGTTTTGATAATGCCTGTTGCATTGCCGTATGTGGATTTTGGAGCATCGGATGTGACATATTTGGTAAAGGACTCGTCAGATTCCATAAATCGGTAAAACGCACTGCTAGCAGTGTCTGCAAGCCAAATGTTTCCATTTTTATCAACGCTCAGCCCGTTTGGTGCGCCAATTGCTGGTGGTAGATTGTACGCTTGTGAGAATTCCAGTACGGTGACATTTCGGCCTGTATTTGATTGGACGAACTCGTTGAATTTTGCATTATCAAACTTGACTAGTGCCCCTCCCTGTCTGAGTAACCAGTTGGTATACCAAATGTTTCCGTTGTGATCAACATCAAACCCTCCAACAAAAGAGCCAGGCAGGGGCGATGGGATGTTTGTGTAGGTCTTGTCCTCGGCAGTTTGAGTGGTGTCGTAAAGGCTGATCTTGCTCTCATAAAAATCATTAATGATTAGCTGGTTTCCCAATGCTCGAATCTTTTGAGGTAATGAGTCCTCCTTGGTTGGGAATCCTATTCGTTCGTATGTTCCATCAGATGTTGAGAATTTCCAAAGTGAGTTAAACATGTCATCAGTATACCATATGTTTCCATCATAGGAATAATCAATTCCCCAGCTCATTGTTCGTCCAGTTGCAGGCCAATCAGGATTTGGATATTCCACAAAGTATTCCGTAGTAGGATCGAATTTTGCCACCTTACCGGTGTTGGTTTGAACAAAATACACCATGCCTAAATCATCCGTGGTAATTGCCAGTGGTTGTGTGCAGTCAGTTGGGATTCTAAATTCGGTTACGTATGCAGTGGATTTTGGCTCACTTGTCCCACAGAACTTGGGCCTCTCCAGATCTGGAAAGTTGTCTGCCGGCGTGCCAGTAATAGTGGATTTTGTCATCGGGTCTTGCGGGGCGGAACCAGAGTTTAGTGCCAGGGCCAAAGTCGATGTTAATAGAATAATTCCAAAAAATGCGGCAACAATCAAACCCTTTATGTTCTTCTTTCTCACAAGTGCTGACTTTGCTTACCGCATTATATCTATTCTGGGTTTAGAGTAGTTTTAGCTCGCTTGTTATTTTGTCGATTTGCTCTTCTGGGGCAGGTCCAATTGAGAGGCAAGTAAATGTGCCTGGCGCAATCTGGGTGTGGCCTGCATCAGTAACCTCGGCCCATGGAAGACCCATCTCTATTGCATTGTATTTTATTTTTTCTAGCTCTGTTTCGGAATTTACTTTGAGGACTATTTTTGCCTGGCCCGCCCACCACTTTGAGAACCATTCCGGTTTTGATTTGCGGACATTTTCAGCTCCAAGAACACATGCGTGTCCCACCTGAGCTGCAATCTTTCCTTTTCCCATTCCAAGATCCGCCCTTACGATGATTACCTGTTTTAGTCCCATCAACTAATCCCTGTATATCATATTGAAAAACTTTGTACAGAGTCATTCGAAATGAATTAAAGTCATCACGATTCAAACACAGCAAAATGTCATACGATGTGGTAATAGCAGGTGGAAGCGTCGCTGGCCTGTTTTGTGCAAGAGAGGTGGCAAAGGCAGGCCACTCGGTTTTGGTAATCGAGGAGGACTTTGAGGTAGGAACTCCTGAGCACTGCGGTGGATTGGTGTCTGCATCAGGGCTTGGGGATCTGGGGATAATTCCATCCACTAAAACCATTGATTCACAAATCCAAAAGGCGCAACTTTGCGCGCCCTCAGGCACCATGCTTGACATCAATGCAAAAAAGCAAAACGTCATCGTGATTAACAGAAGAGAGTTAGACAAGCAGATAGCTCACCAGGCTCAGAAAAACGGGGCCGAAATCAGGGTAAAGACATCATTAAAGGAGACAAAACAAAACCAGGCAGTAACAAGTGCAGGCACATTTGATTACAAGATACTAGTTGATGCAAGAGGCGTATCCTCAATAATACAAAAAGATCGTACCGGTACACTCCAGTCAGCACAATACGAGATCTATGCAGACTGGATTCAAAAGGGACTAGTGGAGGTATACTTTGATTCGGAAAAATATCCTGGGTTTTTCTCATGGGTTATCCCGGCTGCAAACGGAATAGGAAAGGTCGGCGTTGCAGGAAGAGGAATCAACGCCATACAGACAATGGAAAAATTTCTGGAATCAAGGGGCAAGCACTCTACAATCCGCAAAGTCTTTGCCCCAATCTGGGTCAATGGCCCAATCGATGAGTTCGTTGCTGGAAATACGGTGATTGTTGGCGATGCCGCAGGCCAATCAAAGCCAACCACTGCCGGTGGAATTTATTCGTGTGGAGTTGGAGGAGTGTTGGCGGGAAAAGCAATCTCATCATATCTGGAATCAAAAAATACGAATGATCTAAAATCATACCAAAAGTCTTGGAGTCAAAAATTCGGCAAGGAATTTGAAAAACAACTCTTTGCAAGAAAGATGCTTGAAAGACTGGATAACACTACAATAGACAAGATATTTTCTGCAATCACGCCAGAGATGATTTCAGACATATCAAACAATGACGACTTTGATTTTCACACAACCGCAATTGTGAAAATGCTTGGCCTCAAGGGCTCACTCAAAATTGCGCAGACCATCTTTGGCGGAGAAATCCGAAAGCTTCTCAATTAGCTCAAAACATTATAGGTAAGCTATAAATGGACTGCTAAAAAAGACAGCTACATGTCAACATCACTGACCCTTCCAGTATGCAGTTGTTGCAACAAGCACATCATGCCAAACGACAAGTGTGTCAAGTTCATGTGCCCAGAATGCGGTGCAGTTTTGGTGTGGAGATGTCAAAGTTGCAGAGAAGCAGCAAGAACATACACATGCCCATCTTGCAAGTTTTCAGGACCATAAAACATGGCTAGACTACTATTGATAACAAAGATCCTCCCAGATGGAACTGAGATCAATTTGGACGAGCTGGCAGCAAACATTCAGGAAAAACTCTCAGGTGGAATCACCATGGGAAAATACACCAAAGAGCCTTTAGCATTTGGTCTATTCTTTCTAAAGGCAGAGTTTGATTTGGATGACAAGGAAGGACAAATGGACATGCTAGAAAGCACTGTCAGATCAGTTGAGGGAGTAAGCGAGTTTGAGGTCCTCAACATGAGTCGCAAGTCAGTTGATGTGAAGTGATCCCTAGTGGCTAAAAAAGATGAACCTCTACAAATGCGAGTAGGAGAGGCAAAGCAGAGAGACGTTGGCAAAAAGCGTGCAAGAATCGGCCCAGACGCAATGGATTTTCTCAAAGCAAACCCTGGTGACATTATAGAAATTACAGGCAAAAGATCCAGCTGTGCAGTTGCATGGCCAACAGATGAGGATGACAAATTCCCAGACATGGTGCGGGTGGACGGTCAAACAAGAAAAAACATCGGTAGCGCACTAAACGATATTGTTAAAATTAAAAAGGCATCTGCCAAGGCCGCAAAATCAATTGTGTTGGTTCCAGTATCAGACGTTGTAACAGTTGACAAGGAATTTACAGATTTTGTGAAAAACAGACTAAAAGGCCTGCCGTTTGTGCAGGGAGATGAAATTTCAGTTATGATTCTGGGAAATCCAATGGATTTTAAAATCAGCAAGGCATCGCCAAAGGGAATTGTAACAATAGATAAGAGCACAGACT